>JABMOJ010000282.1 GCA_013204195.1 SAR86 cluster bacterium | reverse complement strand
TCGATATTGATGGAACCCCGCTCCTTGATCATGGTGCCATCATCAACTGCATTCACCACTGGGTTGGCGATCATCTCGCCCATCTTGTCATGGAACACTGAGGCCTTTTTCGCCACCGACGTGGTTTCCAACAGATGCCCGCAGGCTTCATGAAAGATCACGCCACCGAAGCCGTTACCCAGCACCACGGGCATACGACCGGAAGGACAGGGCTTGGCACTGAGATTCACCAACGCCTGGCGCGCTGCCTCTTTACCCGCGGCCTCGCTGTTCATCCGCTCAACCAGCTCCCAACCCATCAAGCCGCCATCGTTCCAGCTGCCCGTAGACTGTTCCGAGCCGTCAGAGGCAATCGCCACTAAAAATGCTCTCGTGTAGTTTCTAATATCACCGGTGTGCAGGCCTTCACTATTGAATAGCTCGATCTTCTGCTCTACCTGACCACAGGTGCCGCGGGTCTGCGAGATCATGTTGCTCGCTGCTCGCGCGGCCTTATCCGTAGCCAACAGGAACGCCACTTTGCTGTCGACTTCTGGGTCTGTCGACAACAGACGATTTGCGGCATGTTTGTCCTCAACCTGCCGATAGTCAAAGTTCGTGAATGAAATTCGCGGGTCCCGGCGGTCTTTCGCCGCCAGCTCTGAGATAATGCGTTTCAGCTCGTCTTCTTCAGCCTTATTGGTATAGCCGTATAGCACTTTAGTGCCATAGACCAAGCGCACACCGACACCAAAATCGATACCGGACTGGACCGATTGCACGTGGCTACTCAGCGTGCTCACCATATTGGTCTGACTGCGCTCGACAAACAGTTCTGCGAAGTCTGCGCCCAGCGAAATCCCATGATCAATAACAGATTGTGCCAATGACGTATTGAGCATCAAGTTTCCCTTACCTTAGAGTGTATGACCCTATTGTAGTGAATTGAACCCAGTGTTGATATTAGCAGGGACAATTAATCCACTGAGCATGATCCAGACCCGAGGCTCAGCTGCCGGAGCAACGGCATTGATGAACAGCACTAGGGCAACCCATCGAGCTGGCCGATTCTGGCACACAATATTCCTACTTGAACCGTGATTAACAAACAATCATAACCAAAGAATGGCGACGTGCTTCCACACCGATCCCGTCCCGCGACGTCTGACACGGTTCTTGTGGGTTCTCGCAGAAGCCAAATCACTGCGTCAGGCAGACGGGTATTTCGCCGTGATTAAGGGCCGCTAATCCCCATACACCCGGTTCAAGCTGTGGTATCGTGATGACCTAACTCCTGCCAAGTAAACCCGCTATGAAGCATCAGCACCCTAACGTTATGTGTTCATTCCCAGCCACCCGAGAAAGCCAGGTGACGTTTGCTAACTACGCCCGCGCGCCGTTCAATACCTGGAGCTTCTGGAACATGGACTCGGTGGCACATACGGCGATGTTGCCCCGCGGCGGTGAGTTGCCAAAACTGGTGAGTTCAATTGATGCTAATTTGGGCCAACGCAAAATCAAAGATGCCAACGGCCATGAACTGACCCTCGACCGCCTGCTGGAAGAACACGATGCAGACGGTTTTCTGGTGCTGCGTGACAATCAGATTCTCTATGAAAACTACTTCAACGGTTTCTCAGAGCACAGTCGCCACATCTGGTTTTCCATGACTAAATCTTTGGTCAGCGTCGCACTGGGAGTCTTAATGGAATCCTTCGACATCGACCTGAAGTCTTCACCCGGACGGTATATTGAAGAACTCAGAGGCTCAGGCTTCGATCGCGCCAGTATTCAGGACGTGCTGAATCACGCTTCGGCCATCGCCTTTAAGGAAAACTATGTGGATCCCGATTCAGAATTTCTGCGCTACTACGCGCCGGCTTTGGGTTTAGCATTCGTGCCCGGCGCTCAAGACGCCCAGCCCGAAAATGCTGATATTTACGGTATTTATGACTTCCTCGAGAAATTCATTCAAGCGGACAGCGCTCAGCAACCGGGCGATCTGTTTGAGTACAACTCGGCGAACGCTGATGTCATCGGCTGGCTAATCGCGCGCCTATCAGGCCTGCCGTTGCAGGAGTTTATTGGCAAACACATCTGGTCTCGACTAGGGACTTATCATGATGCCGCCATCGTCGTCGACCGGGCATATATGCCGGTCGCCACCGGCGGCATGACCAGCACCTTGAGAGATGCCGCCTTATTCGGCCAGCTCATTCTCAATCGCGGCCAGGCCAACGGCGAACAGCTGGTGCCCGAAAAGTGGATCGATGAAATCCTCAATCTGAATGCAGATGATCAGCAGCGATACGCCAAAAACACCCTGTATGGCAACGAACCCTGGCAGTACTACAAGAATATGTGGTGGATTCTCGATCCCGCGAAACAAGAGTACGCGGCAGTGGGCATCCATGGTCAGGTTATTTACATCAATGGCTCGACAAATACCGTCGTCGCTCAGTTCTCGAGCCAGCCATCAGCTTCTCAGGTCGGCTCAGTGGAGTTCCGCTCAAAGCTCATGGCCATTCGAGCAATAGCGGGCTGACGTCAGACCAGCGCCGGCCAACCCATCCTCGAGGCTGACCGACGTACTGGATGGCTTAAGCCTCGAAAATCGATCGCAGATGGGCGTTCATCAGCTTGCCCGTGGGGTCAAGGGCCCGCCGCACTTCATGAAAGTCCTGCCAATGACGCGGATAGGCCTGCGCTAATGCTGCGGCCGTCATGGTGTGGATCTTGCCCCAGTGAGGCCGACCGCCATATTTCCAGAAGATCTTCTCAATCTCTGCGAATGGCGCCTTATAGTCCAGGTCACCGTATTGATGAATCGAGATAGTACAACCATCACGACCCTCAAACATCGACAGCCAAATATCGTCCGCCTTCACATAACGGAACTCGATGGGAAAACTTAAACCCAGTCCCTTGGACTTAATGGTCGCTAATATTTCTCGCGCACAAGTGACGCCCAACTCCGCAGGCACCGTGTATTCCATTTCTCGAAACCGCATCAATCGAGGATGGGCAAACACAACATGGGAGGGTCCAGTTCGCACCAAATCTGTCGTATCGCTAAACGCTTGACTGAGAACAAAGTCATACAGGTCGCTGCCGATGCCAGGAATCCAGGTCGTGGCTTCAAACACACTACGCAATGTATTGGCGCCATCGGGATCGTCTTCGCCCACAGCCGCATCACCGGGTTGTCGAATATTGGTGGTAACTGTACTGCACAGCGTGGAATAAGGCACCAGGTAGCATTCAAAGTGCCGGTTCTCTCGGCACAGCTGCTCCATGTTGTCGAACACGTCCTCGACCTTGGCGATTCCGTTAACCTCGGTCAGCTCGAACGGTGCTTGATTCTGCAGGGTATATTCGCTGACCACGCCCAGCGCACCCACGTGGGTTAGCGCTGCTTGAAAGATATCCGGATTTTTCTCGGCACTGCAGGTCACCAGATCACCACCGACAGTGGCTAGCTTAAGCCCTGTGACATAGGCACTCATGGACTGAAAACCCACGCCCGTGCCATGCACAGCGTTCGCCAGCGCCCCACCCAACGAGGGGTAGTCCATATCCGGCATATTCGGCAGCGCCTGATTGATAGGCGCCAACAAGGGCCCCAGGGCGTTGAGACGCGTGCCGGCACGCAGTGTCGCCTGCAACTTAACGGGATCATGACTGACCAGTCCGGCGAGCAGATCCGTGGATATCATGCTGTCATCGGTGGTGGTCACGGCACTAAAGGAATGACCGGCACCCACTGGCCGGATCACCCCCTGAGCGGCCTTGAGCGCCGAAATCAGCTCATCTTCGTTCGCGGGCGCATAGCGCCACTGGGGTACACAAGCCTGATTACCGGCCCAGTTGGTCCAGGGCAAGGGTTGACCGGGGGTAAAGGGTAGCGGTGCCTGGGGTTCCGAGCCACGGCCGCCACAACTGGCGATAGTGCCCAAGGTCGCTGTCGCACCTAGGGCCAGAGTACTCTGGATAAATTGTCGACGCTTCAAGGTGTCTCTCCCGGGCGAGATTCATCTGCAACACGGCTCGACAAGCCCGCAACGAGGCCCGCAAGGACCCTTAGATCCTCCTCATTGCAGGCACTGCAATACCC
>JABMOJ010000281.1 GCA_013204195.1 SAR86 cluster bacterium | reverse complement strand
CTGCGCGAGCTGATCTCCAATGCCTCTGACGCCATTGACAAGTTGCGCTTTGAAGCTCTACAGACGAGTGATCTGCTGGGCGACGATGCCGACCTGAGGATCTGTATCGATATCGATAAAGAGGCCGGTACTATCACCATCACGGATAACGGCATCGGCATGACGCGAGAGGATGCGATCAGTCACCTGGGTACTATCGCCAAGTCCGGGACAGCGCAATTTTTCAGTGCGCTGACCGGTGATCAGAAGAAGGACGCGCAGTTAATTGGGCAATTTGGTGTGGGCTTCTACTCAACATTTATTGTTGCTGACAAGGTTGTGGTTGAGTCTCGTGCGGCCGGGGCTGCTAACAATGAAGCCATACGGTGGATTTCTGCCGGCGAAGCTGACTTTGAGATTGAAAATATCGACCGTGAGAAACGTGGCACATCGGTGATCCTGCATTTGAAGTCAGACGAGACAGACTTTCTGGATGATTGGCGCGTCCGCAGCGTCGTCAAGAAGTACGCCGATCACGTTGCCGTACCGGTAATGATGATGTCACAGCCTGCGCCGGCTGCCGAAGGCGAAGAACCTGTAGCGGCAGAGTATGAGGCGATTAATCTTGCCAAAGCACTATGGACCCGCTCACGAACGGAAATTACCGACGAAGAATATCAGGAGTTCTACAAACTGGTGTCCCACGACTACCAGGCGCCGCTGAATTGGAGCCACAACCGTGTTGAGGGTAAGCTCGATTACACTAGTTTGATTTATATCCCTTCGAAGGCCCCCTTTGACATGTGGCAGAGAGAGGCGCCGCGAGGCCTTAAGCTCTACGTTCAGCGGGTCTTTATCATGGATGAAGCTGAGCAGTTTTTGCCACTGTATCTGCGCTTCGTTAAGGGCGTGATTGATTCAAATAACCTACCGCTGAACGTTTCTCGAGAAATTTTACAGAAAAATCCATCCATTGACGCGATGCGTAGCGCGCTGACGAAGCGGGTTCTGGACATGCTCGAGAAGTTAGCGAAGAAAGAACCTGAGCAGTATCAGACCTTTTGGAGCGAGTTTGGCCAGGTCATCAAAGAGGGTGTGGCTGAAGACTTTGCCAACAAGGACAAGATCGCCAAGTTGCTGCGGTTTGCAACAACCCACAGCGACAGTAAAGACCAAAGCCAATCGTTGACAGATTACCTGGGACGAATGAAGGAAGGTCAAGAGACAATTTATTATGTGGCGGCCGATAATTATCACACCGCAATCAACAGTCCGCATTTAGAGGTCTTTAAGAAAAAGGGTATCGAAGTACTGATTCTGACTGATCGCATCGACGAATGGCTGATGAGTCATTTGATGGAGTTTGAAGACAAGAAATTTCAAGATGTTGCAAAGGGCACGCTGGACTTGGGCGACCTGGAAGATCCGCAAGAAAAAGCCGCCAATGAAGCTGTTGAAAAGCAATTTGTTGATTTGCTCGCTCGTATTCAGACTGTGCTAGGCGAAAAGGTTGAAACGGTGCGAATTACTCATCGTCTCACCGAGTCGCCAGCCTGCCTGGTCGTTAACGAAGACGAGATGGGCATGCAGATGCGTCGCATACTCGAGTCAGCAGGACAGGCGGTGCCCGAGAACAAGCGTACCTTTGAGTTAAACCCAACGCACCCGCTGGTTGAAAAGTTGAACGCTGAAACCGATGACGATCGTTTCAATGACCTGACCTTAGTCCTTTACGATCAAGCAATGCTGGCCGAGGGTAGTCATTTGGAAGAGCCAACGAGCTATGTCAGCCGTTTGAACAAGCTGCTTCTGGAGCTGTCAGCGAACTAGTGGCTAATAGGGGGGGGCTCAGGCATCAGCGGTCGTGGTTAAGAGCAACCGCTGCTTGGCTGGAAGGCGTCCCCTTTCTGTTTCTGCTGTGACGCGCGTAAGTTGCCGATCACTGATTCGAGTGCTCGGCTGAACAATAGGCCGTCGCTGATCAAATTTACCGTGCCGTCCTTGAGTTCGCGGGCAAGGCCGACACGAGTCTTTTCGACAACCTTGACGCCTTGTTGATTAACGAAGATATATTTATCGATAACTTTGATTTTAGCGGCAAGCTTACAGCGAATAGTCTGTTCAGCTTCGCCTAGGAATTCGAACCAGACACCGACGCCAAGTTGGTCGACGGTTTGCATATGGGGATCATCCTCATCGATAACTTCAACGACAGGTGCTTGCTTGTCGGTATTCGGCGGCTGAACACCTTGAATGCTCGTGTCCGGAAGTTCAACTTCCTCGCCTGTAAACTCGTCGCCACTGTTGGCGACGGTTAACCTTTGTTCGTGCTGAGCGAAAGAGGCCTCTTGAATGCTCGTCAGTTCCGCCATTAACCGATCGATTTCCAGGCTTTCTAGTTTGGTAATTCGCAAAGCTTTACGTAGATTGTTCAGCAAACGCGGGTTGACGGTGTCGAGTCGGACCCGATCGTCAGCTTGATCTTTAGGCTGGACGGTCCACAGCAATACGTCGATGGTGTTAATGGATTGCTTCCAGGCGTTGCTGCCAGGACCCTCTTTAAGTACCAGCATCACCATAAACCGGTGATACACCTGACCCAAAAAGTCCTGAACAAAAGCCGGCAATTCTCGTCCAAGAATTCGCTCCGCAATTTTTTGATCTACCAGTTCGCGGATATCTTCAATTCGCTCTTCGCGCTCGTTTGCGCGCATGATGCGTTGTTCAAGGTGATGAGTTTTGGCTGCGAGGCGAGCGCGAAATTGCTTGAAGTCTTTGAGCAATTCATTGAAGAGGTCGATGTCGTCGGTATACTCGATTAACATGCGGCTGACCAATTCGTTCATTTTTTGATACAGCGAGTCGTTTTCCAAGTCGCGGACTTCTGTCCAGCCAATCGCAGCTGAGGCAAATTCGTTGAGGATGCTTCGAGCTGGATGGTTCTCGCGGTTGAAAAAAGTGGTGTCTGATAAGGCCACCTTGATAATGGTGATCTGAGTTCGCCCGATGAGTTCTTTGATGGGCAGGGCGACTGAGCCATCTTGCCAGATGGCTTCATAAAGCAGGGAAACTAAACTGATAATATCCGCCGATTGCTGGTCAACAGCGTTGGTCTTGCCCGCTTCATTGGTTTGCAGCAACGCCGCGCTGATTGACTCGGATACGTTGTGCTTGTTGATGTCATTACCTGCTGTTCCGGCAGTACCATCAATACCATCAATACCATGAGTGCCATCAGGGCCATCAGTCGCACCGACGTTCAGTGATTGCTGAATGTTGGTGAGAATGTCGAATAGTTCCTGTTGGCCGACCATCACGACGGCTTCGTTGCTCGCCGGGCTCAATAGGCCCGCTGTTTGGGCGGCGCTAAGCATCGAGCTGGGTACGGCGAATTGTTGACCCGCGGCATTAGCGGCTGATGCACCGCGAGCAGCTGGCCGCAACAAGTTTTGCATCATGCCGAACAGCTCAGGATGATCAGACTCGCTGTCTGCTGGTTGCTCTTCAAGACCGCCAAAGCTATCCATTCTTTCTAACTGCGGTCGAGCACGGCTTCGACTTTGGGTTGTCCTTCTGGAGTGATGGCTCGCGGTCTCTGTTCTGAGGTCAGGCATGACGCCCGCTTTGATCATCATCTGGTTAGCTTCGTGCAGCACAATGTCGAGTTGCTTCAGCAGAAGTTCATTGAATCGTCGATAGGCGGCAAGATCGTTCTTAGCGCGAGAATTGACCTTTAGCATGGCGGCCGTGAACGCCGTTGATAATTATTGCGGATCTAGCGGATTCGACGACTCATCGATTTCCTTGGTTTCGATCACGGTGCCCAGTCGAGTATTAAAACTGATATAAGCGGGCAGATTCTTATTTCTCGCCGCTGCGATCATCCCCCTGGTGGCCACCATGGTGTTGAGTTCGTCTTCTTGAACTAGAGACAGACTATCGAAATCAACGACAGTGTTTTTTTTCAGTTGGGTGTCGGAAAATTCAGCGAAAGTGTTGCGTACATTCGCTATAAATTGCGCGACCAAGTCGTCTCCTGATGGCCCAAACAACGCCAAGCCATCGCCTTCGGTAACCACCTTTTGGATAAGATGATGTAACGTGCGGATAGCAGTCTGCTGTATTTTATTGACCAGGTCGTTCACAGAATTTAGCTGTTAGTCAAAGGCGGAAAAATAACTTAACCTCAATAGTTAGTTAAGTATAGGGTGCAGCTCAAGGTTGTGAGCGAAAAATGTAAGTATTTTGTATATTCAAAAAAAACCTGACTAGTTGCGCTAGGTTCGGCTATTCGTGAAGTCTCAGTTGGTCTAGCGGGCCGAGATTATGTGTTAATCTTTATCAGACGCAATGGGCATGCCGCCGCCATGAAGCGTGACAAGGTGATCAGGAATGAATCTACTGTTAATGCGCCATGGTGATGCCGTGATGTCATACCCAGATGCGGCTAGGCCTTTAAGTTTGCTCGGCGCGACCGAAGTCATGGCTAATGGTGCAAGCCTGCTCGAAACCAATGTTCAGGTATCGCACATCATCGCCAGTCCGTTGTCCCGGGCACAAGAGACCGCGGGGTTGATGGCGGCTCGCTTGGATTTCCGTGATGCGATTCTCTGTTGGGATAGCCTTGCGCCCAATGGCGATCTCAACCGGGTATTGGCCTTGCTCGCGACCAGCAGCTTCCCAGCACCGCTGCTAGTTACCCATCAGCCGTTTGTCAGTGAATTGATTGATTATCTTACCGGTGAAGTCGTTATGATGGGTACGGCGTCTATTGTCGCCATTACATTGGATGTATTTTCACCACGAGCGAGTGAATTGAGATGGACGATAGATACATGCGGATAAAGTCGAATCGAAGAGTTCACGCGGCTGTCGGACTTCAAGGGGGCAGTGATCTGAGGCGAGTTTGCGCAGCGTTGCTGTTTGCCTGGTTGCCGCTGACCGTGTTTGGCGCAGGTAACGAGGTCGGTATCATCGCGCTGTATCCCCGGGCTCAGCTGGTTGAGAGGACAGAGGAACAGGCCATCTCCACTCATCGCATCATGTTGGGTGCCTTAAAGAAAGTGAATAATGAGATTGCTCCGGAGGCGTCTCGATACCTTCAGGGTCAACGCACCCGCAATACGTATCTGTTAGCTGATGAGCAGCGTAGCAATCTGGTCTTCGAATTTTATGTCGAACAGTTGGAGCGCCAAGGACAGATTTTGTATCAATGTGCCGGACGCGAGTGTGGCAGCAGTAATTATTGGGCTAATAGTGTGTTCGAGCGCCGTATTTTATATGGCCCAGAGCAATTTCAGCACTATATTGTTGGTGTAATCGACGGCCAATATCTGGCGATCTATGTTGCTCAACGCGCAACGGGGCAGGTTTATGCCCACCTAGATATCATCAAGCCGCAGCGAGATTCTGCAACCGCAATGACCGAGCTGGACTCGGTAAACCTATTGCAGGCGCTGAGCTCGGGCGCACCGGTTAAACTCGGGCTGCAGCCTGAAGTTGCTGTCACGCAGCGGGTGGCCGCCGCGCTGGCGGGCAATCAGACGTCGATTGTGTACATTGTCGGCCATGATGCCCTGCAACGAGACGAAACACTCTCCGCAGCGATGGCGCGAACAGCCTTGGCCGCGGCAGATTTTCGGCTCCGTTTGATCAAACTAGGTGTCGATGAGTCGCGGTTGCAGGCCTATGGCGTCGGGCCGTTGGCGCCGGCTACTGATGCGCCTGCACGTCTTGAGTTGTTGCTAGCAGACTAGCGGCAAGCCGAGTGGGCGGTTTTCAGCTCGTTGTCAGTTAGCTTGAGGATAGATTGAGCAATGACATGAACTCCATGCGTGTTGCAGCGCTATCTCTGAAGTCACCGAGCATGACTGAGGTTTTCATGACCGAGTTTTGTTTTTCGACACCTCGCATCATCATGCACATGTGTTTCGCTTCAATAATCACGCTAACCCCTGACGCCGTCGTCACAGACTGAATGGCTTCAGCGATCTGCTTGGTTAGGTTTTCCTGTATTTGCAGGCGACGGGCATACATGTCCACCACACGTGCTACTTTGGACAGTCCTAGCACCTTGCCAGTGGGGATGTAAGCCACATGACATTTGCCGATAAACGGCAGCATATGATGCTCACACATCGAGTACAGCTCGATGTTTTGGACGATAACCATCTCGTTAGTGTCGGATTCAAATAAGGCTTTATTGACAACCTCTTCGAGGGTCTGCGTATAGCCGTGGGTTAGGAACGACATCGCTTTGGCCGCCCGCTCCGGTGTGTCGATTAACCCCTCGCGGTTAGGATCTTCGCCAATATCGGTCAAAATTTTCTTAAATGCGTCTCGCATATATTTCAGGTCCAGTCATTGATAGCGCTACCCTAAGCGAATCTTACAATCGGGGTAAAGCGCTTGATAGCTAAGTTACGACAGCGCAGCAGTTTCGGCTCACTTAGGGTTATAATACG
>JABMOJ010000280.1 GCA_013204195.1 SAR86 cluster bacterium | reverse complement strand
AGAATATATCGACCTGTTACCCCGCCTTCAGGCCAGACAGGCACACCTTGTGGTGCCTCGCCAGGTCGCTCGTAATTTTTTTCTGCGAACATCAAATCACGCGATCAAACAGGCGACCGGGCAATCGGCACTCGTCTCGAAATTGATCATATGGATCGGCGTCATTACAGCGCCATTATTATTTTTAATCGCCGCCATTTATTTCATTATGGACTCTGGCTGGGCAGCAACTGTTATGGTGCCATTACTGGGTATTTTCTGGACGATTATCGCTGGCTTGACCGGTGACCAGGGTAGCTTTCTACAAGGGACTCTCGCCATGATCGCAGGCGCCGTGCTGGCAGCGATCTTACCAACGGAATATGCGATTCCACTGGCGTTGATTATTGTCTCGCTGTGGGTCCAACGGAATATTTTTTTCATCGCAGAATACTTCCTGCTGCACTTGATCAGCCAGTCCTTTGCGGCTTTTGATATGTTGATCGAGCACATTGAAATTGTTGATATAGTGCCCACTGAGCCAGAAGCCTGATTTGTTATGACTGATATTGATACGCTGACCGAGCGGTTTTTCTCGGCAACTGCCCGGCATACGACCCAAGTCGGTAATCTGGGAAAGCACCACCAGGCGCTCGCACAAGCATTACAGCGAGAATACGCTGATCGAAAACATGGCAGACAGGCCGAGTGGGACGACGCCTTTGCTAAGCTGCCAGCGGTAGAACCCAGCAGCTATTCATTGGGCCCCGATGGCGTCCGCATTGGTATCGCTGCCGACTTGTCTCAGGCAGGCTTGCCTGAAGACGACTCAGTGGCAATGCTACCAGCGCAACTCCAACAATTTTCACCTTGGCGAAAAGGGCCATGGCAGCTGTTCGGCGTCGATATCGATACCGAGTGGCACTCTGACTGGAAATGGCAAAGGTTGCGGCCCCATATCACGCCACTCAAGGACCGCACGGTGCTCGATATCGGTTGCGGCAATGGCTACCATCTATTCAGAATGGCAGACGAAGGCGCTGCACTGGCGCTCGGTATCGATCCGACTCGACTATTCCTCTATCAGTTTCATATTGCCAAACAATATGTGCCGACACTGCCAATCCATCTACTGCCCTTGCGGAGCGAACATCTACCCGCGTTCAATTTATTCGACACGGTATTCTCTTTGGGCGTGCTGTACCATCGTCGCTCACCTATTGACCACCTGACCGAACTGGGTGGGTTTTTACGACCCGGTGGCGAACTGGTCTTGGAAACACTGGTCGTGCCCGGAGACGAACACACCGTATTGGTGCCCGCAGACCGCTATGCGAAGATGTCGAATGTGTGGTTTTTACCGGCCGTACCGATGCTTGAAACTTGGTTGCGACGGGCTGGGTTTGTCAACATTCGAACTGTCGATGTTGATCAAACCAGCATTTTGGAACAGCGGCGAACGGATTGGATGACATTTCACTCCCTTGAAGACTTTCTCGACCCCGCCGACCCCAACAAGACATTCGAGGGGTATCCGGCACCCCGACGAGCGATCACTATCGCCGAAAAACCCAGTTGAGCAGCACTGTCAATTAATCTGGCATTTGATGTCGGGCGGCATGACTCTCAAGGTAAGCCCAGATCATACCGTTGATCGCTTGCCGCTCGTCTCTACCGGGCTCAGAGTCGGATTCTGGCAAATCAACTCGCTCATGCAGTGCCAACAAACCTCGCGTTAGTTCATCGTGAGCCGCATCAACCTCGTTGAGAGTCAGCGATGTAGGCTCGAGCCCAGACAGCCGCACTAGATCTTGAGTCAGCGGCTCATCACTTAGCTGCAATGCAGCCGCGACAAACAACTCTTGCATGGCGCGGATATCTTGCATGCGCCGTTCGATGCCGTAGCCCAGTTCGGCAGCCAACACCGTCATTAACTGACCCGTCAGCATACCATCAGCTTGGGCGTAGTCTGATTTCAGATCGGGTACCAGGGCCGTGGTTAAGCGTCGCGCAAGCAGGTTCAATGCTTGATCTGCATGAGGAATCATAGGTCACCGCCGAATTCATGTTTGGAATGCACTGACAGGTAATCGAGGAGGATACGGTTCTGTCGATCGGTCATCATCCAGCCAGCCATTGCCAGGATAGCCGCCTGACTCTCGCCATTCTGAAAATTTTCGGTTGAAGAAATCCAGATGGCCAGCCCCTTCAACGATGCGAATACCCGCCACCAGGTCAAATGCTGTGGATCGACGCGCAGACCACTACTTTTTTCCCAGATCGCGATAGCCTCAGAGGGCGGCAACAACCGCCCCGCTAACGCTGGCGACTCCCAACACCACAGGGGATCCAGACTCCAGGCAAGATCCTCCAGCGGGTCACCGAGGTGGCACATCTCCCAGTCCAGAATAGCAGTAATGGCGCCATCAGGCTCAAACAGGAAGTTACCACTGCGGTAATCACCGTGAACCACCGCCAGCTTTTGCGGTGGAGGCGGTAAATTACGTCGCAGCCAACGAATAGCCGCAGCCGCTATCGGTTGCGGGTGCATGGCATCTTCGGTTATCACCTTTGCCCAGTAGGCCAGTTGTTCACTGGCACAGTTCTCGGGCAACGGCACTGTCGTTAGCTATGGAAACCCAGTTCAACGGGATCCAGCGCTGCAAGGCGACCGAGAATGCGCCATTTTTGCTGGCCGATGCTGGCCCGTTGAGCGGCGGTCAGGTCCGCGACAGCACTGATGCCAGCTTCAATTTCAGCCATGATACTGAAGGGTTGCTCAAGCCAGACTGGGTCATTTTCCAGATATAGCGCCTCGGGTACCGGAATATCCGTGGGATAAATCGCGCGATAAGCGCCATACTCGAGCGCCCGCTCTGTGTCGATCAGGCTGCTCGGCGGATCACAACGGACAATCAGCCCACGATCGCCCAGTAAAGAGGTGACACGCAGGCGGTAGGTGTCACGAGATGCGCCGCCAAAAATCTGACTGATCGATTGAACCTCGACCGGGGTTTGCCATTGTTGTGACAGATAGGCAGCGAGACGCTGTTGAATATCTTCCAAAGAGAGCACAGAGTAACTCCAAAAAAGGCCGAACATGGCGATAGCGAATCACTATAGCACCCCTTTTCCGGTCTGACACTGCGGCTCACCGACGTCAACTAACGGCAACTAATTCATGGCTTTGCGCCACAGGCGCAATAGAGGCGCGTCCCCAACTAAAACTGTTCCATCGTCAATTCCATCATCGCCGTTGCGGCCAGGCTGACACCACTGAAGTGGGCCTGGGCGCGGGGCATGATCTGATCAAAATAAAATGCTGCCGTGGTGATTTTGGCGCCATAAAAAGCCTCATCTTCCTGCCGCAGCGATGCAGCTATCAAGGCCGACCTGGCCATCAGCCAACCAGCAATGACAGTCCCGGTACCCATCAAGTAGTTATAAGCCACAGCACTGGCCAGGTGTTCCTGATCACCGGTATGAGTTAGGACAAAGCTCGTGGCCTGCCTGAGCTGCATTGAGGCAGCTGTCAGGCTTGCCGCCATCGAGGGGAAACTGCTTGCCAGTTCAACCGCAGTTGCATCAACCTCTTCCAGCAGACTGAATAGTGCCGCACCCTGGTCTCGAATCACCTTGCGACCGACGAGATCCAGGGCTTGGATACCCGTTGTACCCTCATAGATCGTGGTAATCCGCGCATCGCGCATCAACTGGGCAGCGCCGGTTTCCTCGATGAAGCCCATGCCTCCATGCACCTGAACACCCAGTGAGGTCACTTCCTGGGAGACCTCAGTTGACCAGGCCTTGGAGATCGGTGTCAGCAACTCGGCGCGCCGCATAGCGCTAGCTCGCAAGTCGGGTTCCAGGGCTTTATGGCCATGATCAAAGGCCGCGGACGTGACATAGCACAATGCCCGAGAGGCCTCACTGAAGGCGCGCATAAGCATGAGCATGCGACGGACATCTGGATGATGAATAATGAGGCTTTTGCTCGGCATGCCAGGTGCCTGACCTTGCACTCGGTCACGGGCATAATCTACCGCCTGCTGGTAAGCGCGATCTGATAAAGCGACACCCTGAACACCCACGTTCAGACGCGCATGATTCATCATGGTGAACATATAGCTCAGCCCCATATTGGCTTCACCCACCAGATACCCCAGGGCACCGCCTTTTTCGCCGAATGCCATGACACAGGTCGGACTGCCGTGGATACCCATCTTATGCTCGACAGAGCGGGCATAGACATCATTCCGAGCACCGGGTTCACCATCATCCCCAACCAGATATTTTGGCACCAAGAATAACGAAATACCCTTGACGCCTTCTGGGGCCCCTTCGAGTCGCGCCAAAACCAGATGCACCACATTAGATGTCATGCTGTGGTCGCCCCAGGTGATAAAAATCTTGGTACCAAACAACTTATAGTGATCGAGATGCGGAACAGCTTTCGTCTGCACCGACGACAAATCTGAGCCAGCCTGCGACTCCGTCAGGTTCATGGTGCCTGTCCATTCGCCACTGATCATTTTCGGCAGATAGCAGGCCTTCAGCGCCTCACTGGCATGATGCTCGATAGCCTCAATCGCCCCTTGACCCAACATTGGGCACAAGGCAAAGCTAACATTCGCCGCCGACCACATTTCCATCGTCGCCAGCCCCACACATTCAGGCAGCCCCATACCACCGAACTCAGGGTTACAAGGCAGCGCCGGCCAGCCATTGGCCGTAAATTGCCCATAGGCTTCGGCGAAGCCACTGGCTTCTCTGACTTGGTCGCCCACCACGCGCGTGCCAATCAAATCGCCGACCGTGTTCAGCGGCGCCAAAATATCACCGGCAAACCGGGCAGCTTCTTCCAACACAGATGCCACCAGGGCCGGCGACGCTTCGGCAAAAGCCGGCAGCGCACACACCTGGGGTAGCTCAGCCAAGTGATTAAGCGCAAATAGCATATCCGCGGTGGGTGCCCGATAGTCTGTCATGATGATGTCCTGGGTTAGGGCTGCAGGTCGACAGCGCGAAAAAAACACTTCGACCTGCAGCCCTGAAAAAGGCTTCGCGCACAAGGATCAACGCGGTCTGGAACAGCGCCATAGTATAGCGGAAAATGTGCCGAGCATCAGCCAGGTCTGATGCTCGGTCTCAGATGGATTGTCTTCGCCGCGGCAACCCCGTACCATCAGCGCATGGAAATTTTCTACACCCTTGCTGCCGTATTGTTAACGCTACTCTTGTGCTTCATTTTGGGCCCGAGGCCACGCCTGGACGCCCGCGCGCCCGCTGTTAGGGTGCCGCCAGACTTGATGGGTATCGACCTTGAGAATTGGCTGATCGGCAGCGAGGCCAGAGTCGCGAACATTATCGACGGCGCTGAGGCCAGAATCCTTTGGAATGACCCGCTAACACCCGCCAAAACACCCTTGTGCTTTCTTTACATTCACGGCTTCTCTGCTTCACGACAAGAAACAGCACCTGTGACCGAACGTCTGGCGGCGTTATACGGGGCGAATATTTTTGATGCACGGCTTGAGGGCCACGGCGTCGGTCAGCACGGCATGCTTAACGAAGCTGAAGGCTGGCTACAAAGCATGGTCGACGCCTGGGAAATCGCTACGCGCCTGGGTGATCGCGTCGTGATTATCGCCACGTCTACAGGCGCCCCCCTATCTGTTTGGCTCGCCTCACAGCCCGGCGTTGCCGACAAGGTCCAGGCGATTCTCTTGATGGCGCCGAATTTCAAGATCCGTAACCCCATGGGATTTCTCTTAACCTGGCCTTGGGCGCCCCACTGGGTGCCGTTAGTACTGGGGAAATTCCATGAATGGGAGCCAGAAACTGAGGCGCACGGGCGATTTTGGACCAGCCGCTATTCCACCTTGGCGCTGATTGAGATGCAGAAGATGGTCGATTGGGCTAACCGCCAGAACTTGGGTCGATTCAAGATCCCTCTGGCTATGATGTATTTACGTAACGACACCACGATCGATCCGGCCGCTGCGGTCAAAGCACTGCATCATTGGGGCTCGGACAATAAAAAAACTATACCCGTGACGCTGGATGGCGAGGCTGCATCTCACGTTTTTACCGGCCATCTCAGTGGCCCACACCGAACTGACTGGACCATCGACGAATTCCAGCAATTTCTCGAGACAACCTTTGCCTAACTGGCTCGACCGACTCATCCAACCACTGTCACTGCCCGTGATCGTACTCGCCATGACCTTTCTCGGGGTACCCTACCTTGGGTCGTTCCCCGCGGCAGTCGGTGAAGTCTTCGCGACCGGGCCCTATTGGGCGGCCTTGATCGCTCTGGTTCTGGCCATCGCCTTTAATCGCAGCAGAGTCGCCTTGTACACGCTGACACTCGTCGGCGGCTTTTTCATCTTTCGCTACTTCGGTACTGAAGCACCCCTCTGGCAATTTGTGGTCTATGGGCTGACGCCCGTGAACCTAGCCATCATCTGCTGCTATCGCGAACGCGGCCTGTTCACCCTATATGGTTTTTTACGTCTAATCATTATCGGTACCCAGGCCGGCATCATTGCTTGGCTTGCGACCCACAATGCCCATCTTGTGGATGCCTGGCTGCAATTTAATCTGAATGACCTGGTGATGCAGGGCTTGCAGCTAATGGACAACACCAGCGTGATCACGCTGCCCGAAGATGGTCACGCGGCGACAATCGCCACCTGGAGCATAGGTCTCAGGGCGATGCTTGCGCCGCTGACGCTACTTGAGTTTGCACTACTGGGGCTTGCCGGCTTAACCATCATAGTCACTAGCTGGCGCTTCTATACACCCGTCGCATTCGCCTTATTCGGCGCAGCAGCGGGTTATTATCTGCTCATTCTAACCCGACCGGAGACCCTGCTAGTCGATGCGTATATGCTCGCCAGCCTCGCACTAATTTGTATTGGTCTATTGCGAGACTCTCATGATATGGCCTACCGCGATGACCTCACATCCCTGCCACAGCGAAGAGCCTTTAACGAACAGCTCTTGGCCGTTGGTCAGCATTACAGCCTGGCGATGCTCGATATCGATCACTTCAAAAAATTCAATGACACCCATGGCCACGATGTGGGCGACCAGGTACTGCAGATGGTTGCCAGCCAGATCAACAGGGTCAGGGGCGGCGGCAAAGCCTTCCGCTATGGCGGCGAAGAATTCGCGGTGGTTTTCAATGGCAAGAACAAAGCAGATTCGGCCTATTCCCTTGAGCACGTGCGCAAATCAATTGCGGGGTATGCGATGGTGATTCGTGAGCACGAGCGCATTGACGCGACTGACGAGCAACTCGCTAAAAACAGTCGCCAACGCGGTTCGTACCGCAAAGCGAACAAAAAAGTCCATGTCACCATCAGCATTGGTGTCGCCGAGCATAACCTGCGGGGTCAGACACCTGAAGACGTCTTAAAACTGGCTGACGAGGCGCTATATAAGGCCAAGAAAAACGGTCGCAATCAAATCGTCATCGCCGAGTAGCTCCTGAACTCGCCCTGACTTAATTCGTCACAAAAGGTCAGGTTAATTAACTCAACAACCCATCAATCCAGGCCAGCAGATCCTCAGTCACCTGATCTCGATTCGTTTCGTTGAACATCTCATGTCGACCCCCAGCGTAATAGTGAGTATCAATCTGTTTGACACCTGCGGCACGCCACAGTTGTTCCAGCAATTGCAAACCCTTGAGTTGCTCGTTGACGGGATCGGCATCCCCGGCAATCAATAGGACTGGCAGGTCTGAGTGTATGGTCGCCAACCGGGCTGGATCAATGCGCCGCGGATCAGCTCGGTCCATGCCGTTGATGACAGTCTGCCCCTCAAATCCACACAACGGATCGGCAACATACTGATCAACCTCAGCCTCATCCCGACTCAGCCATTCATAACCTGTACGAGTCACAAACGCCGCATTGTAGTCCGGCATAGGCGCGCCTGGTCGGCGCAGGGTGGTCCCGGACAACACTAGCGCCGCCAACTTTTTGGCGCCGGTAGGTGCGTACTGTTGAGCCGCTGCCGCGCCCATACTATGGGCCAGTAAAATCACCGGCAAACCGCAGACAGCCGCACGATCAACCAACAGATCTAGATCTGCAACCAGGGCATCCCAACCACCCACGCCAAAATCTCCAAGCCCTCCAGGCCCGCTGGTTCGACCATGAGCTCGGTGATCCATCGCCAGGACATTCAGCCCCGCGCGATTGAGTTGCACTACCAGACGCGCGTAGCGCTGAGCATGCTCGGCCATACCATGCGCAATGACGATGGTTGCCCGCGCGCCTACTGCCGGCCAGGAATAGGCCTGAATCGGCCATTGATCGATACGAGATAAATAGGTGAAGGCTTCCAACTTGTTGTCTCCTGCTTCTGACTCATGGACGCGAGGAATAATCCCCATTCAAGACCCAAAAAGCAATCTGCCATCACACCTCTTTGCTACTGCCACGGGAAGCCAGATGAAATAGCCAAAATGAATCGGGTAGTGCCTGGACCACTGCCCCCGCAGCAGATTCGAGCCCGGACTGGCTCACTTTTTGGTGCCAGGCTCTCTGGATGGCGATGGGGTCACGCATCAATGACGCTCGCACCGGATAGATCGCATCGTCAATCTGAATACGAGCAGAGGTGTCTGCGCGAAGTGCGGCTCCCCAGGTCGAAAGGTCACATTCCAAACAACCGACAAATAGCTGCTTGCCGACGGCCCAGCAGTCCACCAGCACCGCCTGCGGTTTATCTGCCTGAACCTCAAGCACGCATTGCTCAACCGCCCCAACAAAACGAAAATCCGTTACCTTGGCATGAATCTCGGTGCCCGTCAGCTCTACCTCGGTCGTGGGACCGCAAGCGCCGATGCCAACGAGTATCAAGACTCCTATTAACAGAATACTAGACCGGTTGAACCAACGACTAGACCATGGCATCAAGAACTCCCGTTAGATAAGGTTGGCTGAAGACAACAAAAATGCAGACCAAATCATCGCAGAAAATCTGCTCTCAGGCCGGCTTTGCTCGGTTCGCGACGACAGCCTGCGCCATTTCGCCGGTCAACGGTCAATGGCCAAGCAGCCACGAATTTCAAAACCAGGCTGAGTCCTGTGCGGGCTGTTCTATGCGCCCAGCGGGACTGTTAATCCACCAACGCTTCGATTACCCTTTGATCATTCCCCACAGGATATCAGCGCGTATGGATGCGATCACTTATGCAGTAGTATTCAGCGGCGGCGTTATGGAGGGTTTTGCGCCAGTCTCGGTCAAAGCCCATATTGCCAAAATGCTCAAGGTGGACGCCGCAAAAATGGCCAACCTATTCTCGGGCAAACCGGTGGTCATCAAACGGACGCCAGACAAAACTGAAGCACTCCGATATGGTCACGCCCTGAGAAAAATTGGCGCCGATGTCAGCATCAAGGTGCTGAAGACAGTGCCAGCCAAGCCAGCCGCCAGCGATGCAGCACCTGCCAGCGCCCCGCAGCGGCAAAATAGCCTCACAAACACCTTTCCCGAGTTTAGTCTAGCACCCAACGACGGCAATCTATTCGACCCAGCGCCAGCCCGCGACCCCGTTCAAGTCGACACCAGCAAAATCGCTCTTGCCGAAAATGAACATTCGCCCCTGGCACCGCCTCGAAAACAGACGCCAGTGAATGTCGACATCAGCGGACTGAGCGTCCTTGAAAATGACGGCTCGCCCTTGGTTCCGGCGGCAAACGCCGTT
>JABMOJ010000279.1 GCA_013204195.1 SAR86 cluster bacterium | reverse complement strand
GCCCAAATCCATCCAGGCAGGCAGATCAGACCCGCGCCAAAATAAGTTGCCAAATAAATCGCCAGCCAAAGATTGGGGTTGTCGGGCTGCAATATGTACTTATTGAAGTAGGGCATCATCAAGCCCGGTATTGCTCCGGTGACAGAACCAATCAAATAGACCAGCAACAACAAGCGAAATACTCGATTGCGCATGACTCGTCGCACCCCTGGAATCAACGGGTTTGAAGGCCGTGCCATGAATTCCGGACGCTCTTGCACCCGCCACACCAAGTTAAAATATAGCAGTGCCAGCAGACAACCAAAGATTACGGAAAAGCCCGTATAAGCTTCTCTTTCACCGCCCAAGGCACTAATGAGAATGGGCGGCATGACGGCGGCCACGAGTGTGCCCGACACCGCAAACACTTCGCGGATGCCAAATAGGGTGGTGCGTTCGTGATAATCCAGGGTCAATTCTGGACCCAACCCATAGTGGGGAATGATATAGACCGTATGAAACAGGTAGTACAAGGTATAGGTCACGGCAAACCAGGCCGCTGCATCAATGCCGCGCAATTGTTCCGGCGGGGTAAACATCAGATAAAATGCAATGGCACAGAGGGGCGCACCAACGGCCATCCAGGGTCGACGACGACCCCAACGCGACTTGGTGCGATCACTAAGCCAGCCCACCAACGGATCAGTGACGGCGTCCAGCGCCCTGGCCAGGGCCTTGACGAGGGCGATCAAGCCTAATGGCACCAGGATCGTATCAGAATAGAAAATAGTAAGATGAATACCAATGGGGATTGCCATGGCTGCCCCGGCAAAACTTGGCGCGCCATAGGACAACTTAAGCAATAAGGGTAACGGCGCTTCTTTCTCAGGGCCACTCGGTGCGTCACTGAGACCGGCGTCGACTGACCCTTCTACTACAATTTTATTGTTAGACATTGCGTTTAATCAGCCTGTAGACCTTTGATCACCTAAACAGTTATCCCGACAAGGGTCAATCCGTCTTGGTCACCGGCACTTTCAACGGGCGCCAAACCCAGCGAATGATTAGATTTTTGCCGTTGAAAGGACTATAAATGAACAGACAAATTCACAGCCCCATAGAAGACGACGATGACGCAATATGATCTGATTATTCGTAATGGTGAAATTTACGACGGCAGCGGCGACGCCTCGTTCAAGGGCGACGTGGCCATTCTCGATGGTGTTATCGCGCGTATCGCCAGCCATATCGAGGGCACGGCTAACCGAGAGATTGACGCCACTGGCCATATCGTGACACCGGGTTTCGTCGACGTGCACACCCACTATGACGGTCAGGCAACCTGGGACTCTCATCTTGCACCCTCATCGAACCTGGGTACCACCACGGTCGTTGTCGGTAACTGCGGGGTCGGTTTTGCACCCTGTCGACCACAAGATCGCGAGGTACTGGTACAGTTGATGGAGGGGGTCGAAGAAATTCCAGGCTCAGCCATGAACGAAGGCTTACCCTGGAATTGGGAATCTTTTCCGGAATACCTGGATTCACTGGCCGCTAAACCACGAGATATCGACATGGCGGCTCTGCTGCCCCATGGTCCGGTGCGAGTTTATGTCATGGGTCAGCGCGCCGTTGATCGCGAAGCCGCCACGGCTGAAGATATTGCCCGAATGAAAGTCTTAATCAAAGACGCATTAGCCGCCGGAGCCATGGGCTTGTCCACCTCGCGCACCCTATTGCATCGCAGCAGCAACGGCGAATTCATTCCTACCTACCAGGCAGCTACCAGCGAACTTAAACAATTAGGCGAGTCATTGTCCGGCGCTCAAGGCCATGTATTCCAGCTTATCTCTGACTGGGAGGACGCTGAGGATGAGTTCAGTATTCTCAGGGAGACCAGCAGAAAGACTGGCGCCAAAGGGACCTTTACGCTGCTAGATATTGGCAATCGACCAGACCATTGGCGCGAACAGCTGGATCGGATCGAAGCTGCTCAGGCAGACGGCCTGGATATTCGTGGTCAGGTATTATCGCGACCCGTGGGCATGTTGATGGGCCACCCGGCCTCCATGAGCAGCTTCTACAAACGGCCGACTTTTCTGGGACTAGAGTCGCTACCCTGGGACGAAAAAATCGCGACCCTGAAACAACCGGACATCAAGGCTCGCATTCTTGCTGAAGACAACGATCATCCGCATGTTTTTGTTGAGATTTTCAATAATCGCTTCCGCCACATGTACCCGCTGGAAGAGCCGATCAATTACCTGCCCAACAAGGAAGACTCTGTCGCCGCCATTGCCGAGCGTGAAGGCCGACTGCCTGAAGAATGGTTGTATGAGTACTTTCTGGGTAACAACGGTAACAACCTGGTGTATATTCCGGCTGCCAATTTCTCGGAAAACATTCCAACGTTGCTCGATCATCCCCATACCATTTCCGCATTGGGCGATGGCGGCGCCCACGTCGGTTCGATTTGTGATACCAGCGCCAATGTCTATATTCTCACCAAGTGGGTGAAGGAGCGCCACGTGTTCGAACTGGCGCGGGCCATCCAGTTGCTCACTCGCCAACCCGCGGAACTCTACTCCCTAAAAGATCGCGGCCTGTTGGCCGAGGGCATGCGCGGCGATGTCAACATCATCGACTTTGCGGCGCTGAAACTGCACACACCACACATCGTGCATGACCTGCCAGCCGGGGGTAAACGCTTCTTGCAGAATGCCGACGGGATTATCGCGACGATCAAATCTGGAGAAGTCATCTACAGCCATGGTCAGGCGACGGGCGCATTACCGGGCAAACTGGTCCGCGGCCAGCAGGCTGACCCGCGTCTCAGCGCCTAAGGGTCACATTCACTTGGGCAGTTGATGATATCAAACTGCTCGGGTGACGGGAGGCAATGACATCCAGATTCCCTTGTTGCTAGCAACAACAGTAAGCGGTCGCATGCTGCGCGCCATCCGTGCAAACTCCGCTGGCGCCATGTGAGGATGAGCACCCCGAACAGACAACCAACCGCAATCATTACGGAATTTTAGCCATGAGCATCATTGTCACACCATCCGGCCAAGCCTGCGGCGCGACCGTGACCAACGTCGATTTAAGCCAGCACTTAAGCCCAGCTACCATCGCTGAGATTCGAGCCGCCTGGCTGGCTCACCATGTGGTTGCCTTTCCGAATCAGACTCTGAACGACGATGATCTTGAGCGGTTCTCCCAATACTTTGGTGAGTTTGGCGAAGATCCTTTTATCGCCGCCATACCGGATAGAGAACATATCATTGCGGTCAAGCGCATGGCCCAAGAAACCGCTCCGATTTTTGCGGAATCTTGGCACACCGACTGGAGCTTTCAGAAGACACCACCCGCTGCCACCTGCTTGTACGGCATCACTATTCCACCTGCGGGCGGCGACACGCTATATGCCAATCAACATCTGGCGCTGCAACAGATGCCAGCTGCTTTGCGAGCCAAGCTGGAAGGCAAACTGGCCATTCATTCTGCCGGCCGAGCCTACGGCAACGAGGGCTCATACGGCAAGGCCGACCAGGCCACAGATCGCAGCATGGAGATTTTACCCTCCGACACTGCCCTGGCCACCCAACATCATCCGCTTATTCGCCGCCATCGAGAAACAGGCCAAGAGGGCGTGTACGGCGTTATTGGCTACATCATTGGTATCGAAGGCATGAGTGATGACGAAAGCCAGGCCCTATTAATGGAATTACACCAGTGGCAAACCCGACCGGAGTTTCAATACCGCCATCAATGGCAACCAGGCATGTTAACCATGTGGGATAACCGTTCGGTACTGCACCGTGCCACTGGTGGCTATGAAGGTTATGATCGCTTACTGCATCGCACGACCATTGCCGATGTCGCCTGAAAACGGGGCACCGGCACCTGAGGTGAACATACATCAGAGCCTGCGCAAGCAGCTGGGACAATTGCTGTGCGTGGGTTTTCATGGCACCACCCCGACCGACCCAGGCGTCCAGAACATCATTGAGCAGGCCGAGGCCGGATTGATCGGTGGCGTGATTATCTATCGCTATAACATTCTGAACCGAGCGCAATTAACCCATCTATTACTGGCTATTCAAGGGGCCAAGACTGAATTTCCGTTATTTGTGTTTGTCGATCAAGAAGGTGGAAAAATCCAACGAGTCGACAGCTCACAAGGCTTCAAAGAGACCTTGTCAGCGAAACGGGTTGCCGCCGATCTCAGCCCGAAGGCCGCCCAACAGCACTACGCCGATCTTGGTCAGGAACTGCAGGCTGCGGGCTTTAATTTCGACCTGGCGCCTTGCGTCGACCTGGATGGCGATCCACCGGGGCCGGCGATCGGTCAATTGGACCGAAGTTATAGCCGGGATGTCACCACCGTCATAACCTACGCACAAACAATGCTGGAAGGCCTAGGCTCTCAGGGCGTACTGGGTTGTCTGAAGCATTTCCCCGGCCACGG
>JABMOJ010000278.1 GCA_013204195.1 SAR86 cluster bacterium | reverse complement strand
TCTCTGCACCCATGCCGAATTCACCGCCATCAGAAAATTGAGTCGACGCGTTGTGCATCACTACCGCGGAATCAATCTCGTTGAGAAACGCTTCGGCGGCCGCAGCATTTTCAGTAATGATCGCGTCCGTATGTTTGGACGAGTGGCAGTCAACGAAGGCGATCGCCTCCGCTAGGTTTTCAACCGTCTTCACCGACAAAATTGCGTCTAGATACTCCGTATCCCAATCAAGTTCTGTTGCTGCCTTGATGCTCGAGTCGCAACCCTGAGCTAATTCATCGCCGCGAATTTCGCAACCTGTCAGAGCGGCGACCAGTCGGGGTAAGAACTCGGACGCGATTTCCGCATCAACGACCAGGCTTTCTGTTGCGCCACAGACCCCCGTGCGGCGCATTTTTGCGTTTTCGACAATCGCGACCGCCTTATCGAGATCGGCGTCGCGATGAACGTAGGTGTGGCAATTACCGTCCAGGTGAAGCAGGGTTGGCACCCGCGCCTCATCCCTAACGAGTTCTACCAGTCCGCGACCGCCGCGAGGGATTGCAAGATCTACATAGGCTGTGCAGCGTAATAAAGCGGCGACGGCGGTTCGATCAACAGTGTCGACTAGCTGGACACAGGCTTCAGGTAAATCTGCCGCTTTTAAACCCTTGGCCATACAGTCGACGATGATTCGAGTGGATCGCAAGCTCTCAGAACCGCCACGCAGAATCACCGCATTGCCAGACTTCAGGCACAGGGCGCCAGCATCAGCGCCGACATTGGGGCGAGATTCATAAATCATGGCAATAACGCCAAGGGGGCAGGCGACACGTTGAATGACGAGTCCGTTGGGACGGTCAAACTGCGCCAGCAAACGGCCAACTGGATCCGGTAAGTCTGCTATCGTTTCGAGGGCTGTCGCCATGGCTTCGACGCGCTCATCGGTTAGCAGCAAGCGATCGATAAACGCAGCAGGTTTACCGCTTGTTTGAGCGTCTTTAACGTCTTCGGCATTTTCAGCCAGCAAGGTAATCTTTGCTGCCCTGAGCGCTCGAGCGGCGGTCACCAAAGCCTGATTTTTTTGCGCAGTTGTGGCATTCGCTAGTGCCTTGGCTGCTATTCGAGCATTCTTGCCGAGACTGTTAATGTACTCTTCAGTATTCATTTGAATGGGGGCTGCGGTCATAAACAGGTTCCTGTTGGACTCGATGTGATTAGGGCTTGGGTGCTTATTACTCTCGACAAGGCTTTCCCCGGGCTGGTTGGCCCCGGGTAGGCCTGCGGATGACGTCATAGGGTCATCGCTCAGCGCAATTCAACGGCTCGATTGTAGGCGGCGCCGATGGTCGAATTCAACAGTTCAGTTAACTGACCATCGTTATTGAGTGCTTTTAAGCCGGCTTCTGTTGTACCGGCCTTGCTCGTCACCGAGTCCCTTAGCTCGTCCATGCTTTGGTCAGATTGAAGTGCCATTTCAATCGAACCGATCATTGTGTTGAGTACCAGTTCCCGTGACTCCTGTGCACTGAAGCCCAGATTTTGGGCTGCGCTCATCCAACAACGGGCGATTTCAAAGGCATAGCCAGGACCACTGCCAGCGACCGCTGTGACCTTGTCTATAGCATCTTCACTATCGACCGCCAACGTGTGGCCAGCAGCATCGGTCAGCTCTTGGGCCGCTGCGGCATGCGCCTGAGTGCAGTGTGAATTAATATACAAGGCGCTGACACCGCGGCCGATTTTCGCCGGTAGATTGGGCATGATTCGAATGATGGGTTGTGGGCCTATGAGCTTCTCAATGGAGGCGATGGAGTAGCCGGCCGCAATAGAAACGATGCAGCCGCCCTCGGCGAGATAGCTCCTGTATGCCGGCAGTACAGTTTTAATCAGCTGAGGCTTTATTGCTATTACAATAATATCAAAAGTATTGCCTTTGATGCCTTCGATAGAGGGCAGCTGCGTGACGTTTGCTGGCGCAGGCTGCATCGACGGGGTGATAATAGTGATTGCGTGTTGCGTTTTGGTGATCCATTGCTCTAATAGCGCGCCCCCCATCTTTCCGCAACCGATCATCAGTAAAGACATTATAGTACCTCTGGATAGTGCTGTTGTGCCGGCGGGAGACGTAGAGTCTCTTTGCCGTACGTTAAATAACTAAGTTAGCTTAAATATCAACAAATGAAACATTGATATATTGTTAGATCGTAAGAAATAGCTGTTTTTGAGCGTGATAATTGCGATATCAGGCGGAAGAGTATATAATTTGGCACTCAAAATGTCCATGTCCAGTATGCGAGCTCCGCCATTGAGCGGGTTCTTGTGATTTCGACTGCTGCTTTCATTAAGGTTTTTATTAGAGCTTTTGTTAAGGCATTTGTTATGGCATGGCTAAGGCAGGTTTTCTGATTGGTAGTTCCGCCATTCATGCATCTCCTGCTGATTGGTCAAGACAATATTGTTTGATTGATTTATCTTTATCCACTCAGAGGTTTTGCATGTTCAATTTTGACGACCGAAAATCGGCAACGTCGACCGAAAATAAACAACGTATCGTGATTAAAGTTGGCTCTAGCTTGTTGGCTAGCAGCGATCATCTTACTCCTCGCTATGCTTTTATGCATGGTCTTCTCAGGGATATTGCCGGCCTGCAAAATGAGGGCTATGAAGTGGTATTGACTTCGTCGGGATCGGTGGCGCTGGGCTTGAATTCAATCAACGCCTCGCTCGAAGAGGCATCTGCTCAGGATAAACAAGCAGCTGCGGCCTGTGGTCAGCCGATCTTGATGCATGCCTATCGTCAAGTCGCCTTAGAGTACGGTTTCGATATTGCGCAAGTGCTGGTGACGCTGGATGATCTTGAGGATCGCAAGCGATTTTTGAATACCAAAAATACTATTCACCGTCTGATCGAGCGAGGCGTGATGCCGATCGTCAACGAAAATGACACGGTGACTGTTGAAGAGTTACGGGTCGGTGACAACGATCGGCTCGCCGCGAAAGTTGCGCAAATGATTCAGGCAGACTATCTCTTTATCCTGACCTGTGTTGATGGTGTGTACGACCGCGACCCCGCAGAGCCGGGTGCAGTTCTGGTAGAGACCATTAATGATGTCAGCGATTATATGAAAGCGACCAGTGGTACCAGTGCGATGGGCAGTGGCGGTATGTTTACTAAATTGCAGGCAGCTAATATGGCGCAGAACGCCGGTTGCACGACTTTGATCGCGCGAGGTGAAATGGAATCGCCAATAACGGCGTTGATCCGCGGTGAACGCCCTCACACTCGCTGTATTGCTCAAACCTCGCCTTCGTCATCCTGGGCGATTTGGTTGACAGATCGCTTGCAGATGGCCGGTGGTTTGGTCATTCGCCAGTCGGCCGCGGACCGTCTTTCGACCAGCAAGGATGGGATCTCTTGTCAGGACGTGGTGTCGACCTATGGCGTCTTTCAGCGTGCTGATGTGCTTCATGTCTACGACGAAAAAGGCGTTGAGCTGGCGCGCGG
>JABMOJ010000277.1 GCA_013204195.1 SAR86 cluster bacterium | reverse complement strand
TGACAAGGCTAATCTACCCACTCGATTTGGTGAAGACCCCTATTTATAGGGGGAGGTGATTATTTCTTGTAGGCGGTTGTAATAAATTTGGTCATTACTGGGAGCAAATACAGTGATTGGTTTAACGGGTCTTCGATTAGCTATGTTTTTACCCCTATTGGTTCTTGGTGGTTGCGATGGGTCTAGCCTAGACGCAGACGCGGGGCCGCAAGCGGATATCGTCTTCTATGGTGACAATATTATTACCCTTAGCGATCAATCTGGGCCGACCAATTTTGTCGCGGTTAAAGACGACACTATTATTTTCGTCGGGCAAAGGGACGATTGGGATGGACGAGCCACTGAAGTAGTGAATCTTAATGACTCCGCTTTGTTGCCTGGTTTTATCGATGCTCACGGCCACATTTCATTTCATGGCAGAGTCTCTGCTATGGCGAATGTTTCCTCCCCCCCAGTAGGACCAGCAGAAGACATGCGAGGCCTTGTGGCCGAACTGAAGCGCCACATGGCATCAAAGTCGCTAGCGGCAGGCGACTGGGTGGTAGGCATGGGTTATGACGACTCGCTGTTGGCCGAAAAACGCCATCCCACCATAACTGATTTAGATGAAGTTTCTACCTCACATCCTATATTGTTAATTCATGTATCAGGTCATCTAGCTGCAGTTAACTCCAAAGCGCTGGAAATTGCCGGTATTGATCACAATACCCCTAATCCACCTGGCGGTGTAATTCGTCGCATGGCCGGCAGCCAAAAACCCAATGGCGTATTGGAAGAGACGGCTGGCTTTTCCATTCAGACCTTAATCACCTCTTCTGCCGATCCTATGAAACAACTGCATGACGGACTCCTGGATTATGCTAGCTATGGAATCACCACAGCACAGGAGGGCGCTGCGTCTGAGGCGGCGATAAAGCAACTGAGATCCGCCTCTAAGATAAAACCCTTTCCTATCGACGTCGTGGCATACCAACGAGTCGACGCGCGTTATCTTGGTGACGATACCCCGGCACTTCCGATCTTGGGCGATTACGAAAATGGGTTTAGGGTTGGCGGCGTCAAGATGATTTTAGATGGCTCCCCTCAAGGCAAAACTGCCTATTTAACCGAGCCATACACAGTACCGCCAGAGGGAGCTGCCGACGATTATCGTGGTTATCCGATTATGGCCCCCGAATCCATAGATAAACTTTTTGCGAAATTTATCGGTGCAGGCATCCCTATTTTGGCTCACGCAAATGGTGATGCTGCGGCTGACTTGTTTGTTAGTGGACTACAAAATGCCATCGATAAAGATAATGTCCCCGATCATAGGACGGTGATGATCCATGCTCAAACCGTACGAGAGGATCAGCTTAGTCTTATGGCGAAGATGAAAGCTATCCCTTCATTTTTTTCAGCACACACATTTTATTGGGGCGATTGGCACCGAGATTCGGTTCTCGGTACAGAGCGGGCTAGCCGTATTAGCCCGACCGCAAGCAGTTTAGAAAAAGGCATTATTTTTACAGTCCATAATGATGCGCCCGTTGTGCCCCCCAACATGATTCGCCTTCTCTGGGCGACGACTAACCGAATAACCCGAAGCGGCCAAGTATTAGGTGAAGAGCAAAGGATATCAACACTCGACGCCATCAAGGCGATTACTGTCAATGCGGCCTATCAATATTTTGAAGAAGACATCAAAGGAACGATAGATGTAGGTAAACAGGCAGATTTTGTTATCTTGAGTAAAAACCCTCTCGCGATTCCCACTACCGAGCTCCTAGATGTGACAGTAGAAAGGACAATAGCGCGAGGAAAAACTATCTTTGAAATAGACGGTTAGTTAGTCATTAAAAGTTCAAAATAACGATCTTGGAGGCGAGTGTAAGAAAAGTTGGCTCGAATAATCGAATAGAATCGAAGGTGGCGATCTGCTTCTCGCCTGGGATGTCTCATCCGGGCCAAAATGCTTCAATATCTTTTCGATAACCTCAGGCGCTACAACTTTTACGATGCGAACATAGCCGGTGCTAAGAAAGGCACTCGCCGCGGCTACACGCAAATCGCAAGCCAGGGCAATGGCCATCTCGGCGCCAAAGCGCTCCTTACCGCCGGCCGGTTCATGGCGATGACCGCCACCTGGTCTTTCAATTCAAACAACAACTCCTGGGTGCCCATTTCAAAATCTGCCTTGATGTGACGCCTGATTAATTGCATCGACTATTGATCAACCACATCGCTACAGTGCCGTGGGAACTTTCCAAACATCAGTAAAGCCGCCACTCGATAACCCCACAAGTAGCGAGACGGGCAAACCCGCACTGCAATATTGGCGCTGACAGCCATGCCGGCTGTCAGCAGCGCTCTACCCATCTAACAACACCCGCCATGTCCATCGAAGCATTCATCGAACTCGACAGCCCCCGCTTTCTAGAGCATTACTTCGCTACCCTTGCTGAGCCGCAACGGTGTGTGCCTATGACCACCTAAAGCGCTGGCCCTGATTTTATCGCAGTTAATGCCACGCTGAGGTGGTAAAACCAAATCGTCTCGATAATACTCTCCTCAGGCACATTTGGGGCGCAGCAACACAGCCGACAGAAATCATGGCCCAACAACTCTACTCAGGCGCCAACAGGAGAATTACGTGACTCAGGATACACCGGTAACAGAGACCAACGTGGACGACCTAATGAGGGGACTCGGCTTGAAGCGCATCGTGGCGATGGAAGAAACCGGGCGGGCAGTCATGGAGTTTACTGCCCAGACGCAACACTGCCACGCCGTTGTGCAGGGTGGCTACGTGGCGGCCTGGATCGACGCGGCAATGGCGCGAGCAGTGAGTGCCGTCACAAAAGGGGAATTTGGCTGCAACACACTAGAGATGAAAGTCGCCTATTACGGCCCGGCAAGGCTTGGTCAGACCCTCACCGCTGAGGGCTGGGTAGAGCGCCTCGGACGCAGCACCGTGTTCCTTGAAGGTTCGCTGACGGATGAAGCGGGTAATGTTGTCGCGAAGGCATCCTCCACCGCCAAATTATCGAGATTCGGCGGGCGCACGGAACTTGGCTGACGAGAACCCATGAGTTCCCTTGATATCGACGTTGAGTTATGGCGTCGATGCACGTACGATCGCTCCCAGAGGGGACTTGCGGGTCCGCGGAACATCATATTGCACATTAACTGAGGGGATCCTGTGAAAACAATAAGACCAATCGGCTTGCTATTGGGCGCAGTTACCGCCTTTTCTGCCGTCGCAGAAACCGCGCTGGAAGAGATCGTGGTCACGGCCCAGCGTCGTGAACAGTCGCTGCAGGAAGTGCCGGTCAGCGTGACAGCGTTCACAGGGGATGCCATTGAGCGCAGGAACATCAAGGGGGCTGCTGACTATCTGGCCATGACACCGAATGTCAGCTTTACCGAGGATGGTCAGGCCGGTAGCCGCGGATTGGGGATCTCAGTGCGCGGGGTTAACAACCTGGTGTCAGGGGAGAATGCCGTCGTCAATTCCATCGGCGTCTATCTCGACGGCTTCAGCGTTGCGTCAGTGCCCACCCAGGTTTCCAACCCGTTCCTCCCGGACATGGAGCGGCTCGAAGTTCTGCGTGGTCCTCAAGGTACTTACTTTGGTCGCAATGCTGTTGGCGGCGCGCTCAACATGGCC
>JABMOJ010000276.1 GCA_013204195.1 SAR86 cluster bacterium | reverse complement strand
TCTCTTGAGTCTTTGAGCCCAGGTTAAAGGTGCAACAAGCCAGACCGGAGTCCTGGCGGCCAATTATACGGTTACCAGTGTATTGAAGTCTGGGATCAATAAACGAAGGCCGGACAAACGCCACCGGAAAAACGGCTTTCCATCCTTACACATGACTGGTGTCATCGGGGCTTCGACACTGGCTGCGCATAATATTGCTGAGATGGATATGAGCGAATCAACAAAGCGCGCCTGGACTTTGAGTGCTTATGGTGTGGCGGGGCTGTCTGGATGGGCGCGTGTGGAAGGCCAGCGACATTACCCGTCAGATGTGTTGTTTGGATATTCACTTGGTCACTTCGTTACCAGTTTTCTGAATCATTGGTTAGTGAACCCCTCGAATCGAAAATCACTGGCTTTTAACGCTAAACCATTGGGCGAAGACGGTTTGGTCGTTAGCGTTCACTATACTTTTTAAGACTGTACAGACACGGGGCTGTTACGGCAACTTCAGGACATCCACCATTATGGCTACGGTTGACTATTGGCTTGGGGATTGTCCAGCACTCTAGTCGCGATCCTCATCAGATGATGGGCCCTCCAATCTTTCCGCTGACGCTGTACAAAATTAATGCACTCCGACCCCGACCTCGTCAATGTTGACTAAATGCAACCCTTTGGCTTTCGCCCTGGGGCTCAATTTATACGATTGGTGTTGCTGCAGGTGAAGCGCAACATCCTCAAGCGTGATGCGCCCGTTGGCCAATTCGATTAGAGCACCCATCAAATAGCGAATCATGTATTTTAGAAAACCATTCCCAATAATTTTTAGATAATACATATTGTCAGCCAGCGGTAAAAAATTCAGGGGATGAATATCACAGTAATAAACCTGTCTCACTGTTGTGCCCGCGTCTTTGTCTTGACTACTAAAGTTGTAGAAATCGTGGCGTCCTACGAATAGCTGGCAGGCGCTGCTAAGTAGTGCCATAACCTTGGGAAAATCACCGTCAATAGGCAGGTGTAGTGCGATATCAGAGATGGCGACATTGTCAACTCGTGAGGTTCCAAAATAGTAATGGTACTCCTTACTGACAGTGCTACGGCTGGGTTGATAATCTTTTGTCGATGCAACACATGCCAAAATACGGATGTCAGCATGTAGCAAAGAATTAAGCCCCAAAAATAAATGCTCGGGGCTAATTTCTATAGGCAGGGTGATCTTGGCGCGTTGGCCCTGGGCATGAACGCCGCCATCAGTTCGGCTAGCGACCGATAGGGTACATGGCCGGTAGTGGGTCATCTTTTTCAAACAATTGAGAATCCTGCCTTCTATAGTTGGCTTGGATTCATATTGGGTGTCGGTTGATTGTGCTTGCCACCCAAAGTATTTAGTACCTTTGTAGGCTATCTTGACGCGATAGTAGTACATGTTGATCGCTATTCCGAAAGTTCAGGGAAGATGGAGTCGCAAAGTGTGTCCGAAGTGCTTGGCAGGTGTTCTCGGCAGGTGTGGAATGGCTACACTTTAACGGACACAAAAACTCAAGTATTTTGTAACAACAAATAGAGGTGTGTCATCACATGAAGAAGAATAGAGAAAGCCAGCCCTATACGCCAGAGTTTCGGCAAAACGCGGTGAAACTGGCGTTGACCAATGGCCTATCCAGGGCTGCGACAGCAAGTGGAGTGGCAACACTTTTCCGGACATTTTTTTACGCAGCCTCTAACCACTGCGCATCATAATCTGCCGGTGACAGATATTCGTTTCGAGGGTGCTTACGCTGACGATTGTAGTAAGCTTCAATGTATTCAAAGATCGCCAGTCTCGCTTGTTCTCTGGTCGTGAACCGTTGCTGGTAGATCAGTTCTTGTTTTAACGTTTTGAAAAAACTTTCTGCCACGGCATTATCCCAACAATTTCCCTTACGACTCATGCTACTCAGATATTCCCGTTCGGCTAGAAGTTCTTGGAACTCCAACGATGCATATTGAGAACCTCGGTCACTATGATGGATCAATCCGGCGTCTGGCTGTCGCGAGTTTATCGCCATATCAAGAGCATCCAATACCAGACTTGTCCGCATCCGGGTGCTCAATGACCAGCCAACAACCAAACGCGAGAACAAGTCAATCACGACCGCAAGGTAGAGCCAGCCTTCGCTGGTCCAGACGTAGGTAATGTCCGATACGTAGACGCTGTTGGGCCTTTCAGGTTCAAAGTCGCGGTTCAATAGATTTGGCGAGACCGGCAAGCCATGGCCTGAGTCCGTTGTCACCTTAAACTTCTTCTTCGCATGCGTGCTCTGTAGCGCTTCCTGCGCCATCAGACGCTGTATACGCCGTCGACTAACCTGATCGCTTTCATCCTGTAAATCATCCTTGATGCGACGGCTGCCATAGCTGCCTCGGCTGTGTTTATGCGACACTTTGATTTTTTCCGCCAAGGCTGTGTCTTCTATCTCCCGATCAGAAGGCGAACGACTTAACCAGTCATAGAACGAGCTTCTACACACGGCGAGGACCTCACAAAGCAGAACGATCGTATGGAAGGCTCGTTGTTCACTAATGAATGCGTACTTCACGACAACTGGCTCGCGAAGTACGCCGACGCCTTTTTTAAGATTTCTCGCTCTTCTTTGAGGCGGGCGTTCTCTTTCCGTAGCGATTTGTTTTCGTCCGCTAACGACTGACTGTCAGACGATGCACTTTGCGTGATGTTTGTGTCCTGGAACTTGCTCACCCACGTGTGAAGAGTATTCACCTTGACGCCCAATTCTCTTGCTGTCGCAGCCCTGGATAGGCC
>JABMOJ010000275.1 GCA_013204195.1 SAR86 cluster bacterium | reverse complement strand
CGCTTCGACTCCCCAAGACATACTGATATCGTCAGGTGTTTGCATTTGAGTGGGATTAAGGGTGGCTTCTTTGGCATCCCGAAAAATAGCCCAGTCAGACAGCACAAACCCTTTGAACTGATGCTCGGTGCGCAACAGGCCCTCAATCAACTGGGCGGAAAAACCACCGGCCACCGACTCCAATAACTCACCGTTTAACGCCAAGTCCTCCAGCAAAAGATCTTTCAATATCGTGTAGGTTGGCATCACACCGGCGACATTAACGTTAAAAGCATCCAGAAACGCTTCGATATGCACACTCAAAGAGGCTTCTGTCAAAACCGAATAGCGACCATAGGCGTTGTGTCCATCGAAGCCCTCAGGGGCGGCTGGATAGCCGACCCAATGTTTTACGACACAGGCAACGCTGTCTTTATTCAAACCGGCGGCGCCCGCCTGCATGCCAACCACATAAGCGGCAACCAGCGCTCGAGCCAACTTGGGGTCCTCGCCAAAGGTGCCCGAGATTCTCGGCCAACGGGGTTCTGTGGCAATATCCGCCTGAGGCGACAGCGCCATATGAATACCCACCGCGCGGTATTCGGCGCGGGCGATCGCAGCAAACTGTTCTACCAGTTCTGCGCTGCCTACAGCTGCAAGCCCGGTGGTTTCAGGCCACTGGGAAAAACCCATGGCCCTGGAACTCGCCCCGGTGACATGGGCGAAGTGGTGCCGAGGATCCGTGCTGATGGTGACGGGAATCCCAAGCCGGGTTTCAGCCGCGAGTTTCTGCAGGGCATTATTTTGTTCGGCGAAGGTCCTCGGGTCAGCATCCAGACGAGTCAACAGATGATTCACACCATCGTTCACAATCAACTGCCGGTTCGCTGGCAGAAGATATTCGCCACCGATCCCAAGCATGCCATAGGGACCCTGGGTTTGAGCCGTGCCATGCATCATCACACCGGCCTTCTCCGCCAAGGTCATACGCCCCAACAGGTCCTTAGCGCGGACAGCCGCGGGCAGCCGATGATCTTCAAAGGCAGACAAGACCCCGTCGTGATCCAGATCGCGAAACACCAGGCCGTCTAGGTTCATTGTCTTCATAGCGCTTATCTCCACGACTTGGTGTCAATTTGACAGCGAGTCTAGCACGCAACCCACAGACAGTTGTACCTAGGGCAAGCCACTGAACTCACCGCTCTCAGTCGGTGCTTGGGTCGACTCATAGGACGATCGGTGTCGGTCGATCCGCACCGGTCAACCTAAGTTGCTCAAGTAATGCCAAGGGATTAGGATCCTGACATCAATCTTGGTTAATGGTTGTCATTAGTTTTTAATTAGTATTAAATAACCTCCACGCAAGCCATTTTTCATTCATTGAAAGAGGATCAACCGTGGAAGTCAAAAACAGTGTTTACCCTAACGAAGCCCAGATCAAAGGTTTCTTCGAGCCCGGCGCTGAGGGTCCAATCTTCATGGTCAATCTGCTTAAGTTCAAGGCTCGCGCCGAATACGAGGATGGCCGAGTGTCAGACCTCACTGGCGAGCAAGCCTACGGCCTCTACGGTGATGCCGTATCAATGCTACTCAAGGAGTTTGGTGGCGGCGCCATATTTTCAGGCACCGTCGAACGCCTGATGTTGGGTGAGGTAGAGGAATTGTGGGACAAGGTGGCCATCGCCATGTATCCCTCCCGCCAGGCGATGCTGGAGATGATGCAATCGCCAAAAATGCAAGAGATTGGCGCGCATCGTGCCGCTGGCCTCGCCGGCCAACTCAATATTGAAACCGTTGATGTTGCCGGTTTGTTAGGCGCTGACAGCAGCGTCGCCTAAAAACATCCACGACCACGGAACAAGGACATCCATCATGGAAATATTGCGCACGCCAGACTCACATTTTGCTGATTTGGCCGACTATCCCTTCGCGCCTCACTACACCGTCATCAAGACAATAGATGGCAGCGACCTGCGAATTCACCATCTGGATGAAGGTCCGAAAGACGGCCCCTTGGTCCTGTGCATGCACGGTCAGCCCGTGTGGAGTTACCTGTATCGCAAGATGATTCCCTATTTGGTCGACGCTGGCCTGCGTGTGATCGCACCTGACCTACCTGGTTACGGCAAGTCGGATAAGCCCGCGCGACTCGAAGACTACAGTTACCAGCACCAGGTAGATTGGATGGGCCAGTGGCTGATCGCGAACGACTTCAAGGGTCTCACATTCTTTGGCCAGGACTGGGGCGGTCTCGTTGGTCTGCGACTGGTCGTGAATCACGCTGAACGTTTTGATCGCGTGGTCATCGCCAACACAGGCCTGCCCTACAACCCGGAACTGCCTGACGAAGTCGTCAAGGAAGTTGAGGCGTTTCGCGCGAATGCACCCACACCGTCGCTGATGGAGATGCAAAAGGCCTTAAGCCAGATGGAAGGTTCAGCTGCGACCAAGTTCGCCTACTGGCAGAAATTTTGTTGGGAAACCCCCGACATGCCTGTCGGCCTCATGATGTCATTGACCATGGAAAAACCCTCGAATATCGCCAAGGCACTGCGCTTCCTGGCCCACAAGCTGGGACTTGATGCACTAACCCAATCGCCGCTGGCAAAAGCCTACAATGCGCCCTTCCCAGCACCCCGCTATAAGATGGGCGTCCGCGCGATGCCAAGCCAGGTGCCAACTCTGCCTACAGATCCATCTCTGGAAGAACAGCGCAAAGCCTGGGTGTTTTTTGAGAACTTCCACAAGCCGTTCTTGTGCGCATTTGCTGACAATGACCCAGTCACCAAAGGCCTAGATGCGGAATTTTTGGAGAAGGTACCGGGCACCAAAGGGCTACCCCATACGATGATCAAAGATGGCGGTCATTTCGTCCAGGAAAGCAGCCCCCAGCAAGTGAGCCAAGTAATCATTGATCTGATTCGCTCAACCTGAATTCGCTGAGACACATGCTCAACTAGACTCAAATCTCCAGGGGCACCTATGAAAAGACGACTCGCTCGTACTGCCGTGACCATCTCGGTGTTGATCGTGGCAGTATTCTGGTTGCTGTTTTTCTCGCCTCGACCACCGCTGACCATTAATCCCGACACCCTAGCGGGAGATGGCAGCTTGCAGAATTACTGTGAGCTACCGGTTTTAGATGGCAGTGGCAAACTGGCCGCAGAGATCCCCAAGGGCAACACCCCCGGGTGTGGCTACGCCCACTTTCCGCTGCCTATCTTGGCGGACTGCACCGAACCGTTGATCGACGGCGCAGCTGATATTCGCGGCTTGTGGGTCGGCGTTGAAGGCAAGGTTGGCCACGTAGAGCGGATCGAACAGTGTGGCGGGCGCACCGTGATCACCTCCTCCGGCGTTATTCATGATGCGGGCCCAAACAGTACCGCGCACATCAACACCGACGATACGGAAGGTGGCGTCTTATTCACCCTTGGCAATACCGCCTACTGCCCTCGCACCTCCGCCAGCATGACCTGGAACGACGGGACACTGAATTTTAACTTGCTTGGCTGGGGCCCCATTGTCGTGCAGCGTTATTTGCAGGGCGAGCAACTGGTCTGGGAATATGCTGACGGTTCAATCACCAGAATGGACCGACTTTGCCAGCTACCGTCGGCCAGTGTGACACCCCAGCCACGGGGCCGACGATTCCAATTTTTCCCCAAGAACAGTTAAACCGACGCGTCCTGCGACTTTTAACCAGACCCATCGGACTTTCCAGGGTCACCATGAATACCCGTATATCACTGGCCCCTGTCACAGGTAGCAAAATGGGGGCAAACCTCCTTATACTAAGCCGCAACTATTACTGAGGACGACAAAATGCCTGACGTTGATCAATTTCGCGCCGACACTCGTGCCTGGCTCGAAGGAAACTGCCCTGCGAGCATGCGCAGCCCAATAACCGCAGAAGAAGTTGTCTGGGGCGGCAGGAATGCGACCTTTAGCAATCCAGATTCGAAACTCTGGCTTGATCGAATGGCAGCCAAAGGCTGGACCGCACCCATGTGGCCAGCCCAATATGGCGGCGGCGGTCTGTCCATGGCAGAAAATGCAGTGCTCGAAAGCGAGTTACGCCGCATCAAAGCTCGTCCTGCCCTGAACAGTTTTGGTCTGTGGATGCTGGGGCCCGTGTTGCTCGAGTTTGCCAACGAAGCGCAAAAGCTAGAACACCTGCCTAAAATTGTGCGCGGCGAAATTCGTTGGTGTCAGGGCTACTCGGAACCTGGCGCAGGGTCAGACCTTGCCGGCTTGCAAACCAAAGCGGTACCCGACGGTGACGAATATGTGATCAACGGCCAGAAAGTCTGGACCTCCTATGCGGATCAATGCGACTGGATTTTCTGCCTGGTGCGAACGGACACTACGGTGAAACACAACGGTATCAGCTTTATTTTATTCGACATGCAGAGCCCTGGCGTTACTGTCAAACCTATTCAGTTAATTTCCGGTGAAAGCCCCTTCTGCGAAACCTTCTTTGACGATGTGCGAGTACCGGCGCGTAACCAGGTCGGCGAACTGAACAAGGGTTGGACCATCGCCAAGCGTCTGCTGCAACACGAGCGCACCAACATTGGTGACTTTGGCACTGCCCAAAGCCCTCAGACCCCCATGCACGAACAAGCGAAAAAATATTTGGGTGAAGATG
>JABMOJ010000274.1 GCA_013204195.1 SAR86 cluster bacterium | reverse complement strand
TGCCCGACTTTGATATCGACTTCTGCATGGATGGCCGTGACCGAGTGATCCAACATGTGACCGAGCGCTATGGCCGTAACGCGGTCTCGCAGATTATTACCTTTGGTACCATGGCCGCCAAGGCCGTGGTTCGAGACGTGGCGCGGGTGCAGGGCAAGGCCTATGGTCTTGCCGATAAGCTCTCGAAACTCATTCCCTTTGATCCGGGTATGACCTTGCAAAAAGCCTTGGATGATGAGCCCTTATTGGTTGAATTTATCCGAACCAGCGAGGAGGCCCAAGAGATCATGGATATGGCCTTCAAGCTCGAGGGCCTGACGCGGAATGTCGGTCGGCACGCCGGTGGTGTGGTCATAGCGCCCACCAAGATCAGCGACTTTTCGCCAATCTATTGCGACGAGACTGGTGGCAATTTCATGACCCAGTTTGACAAGGATGATGTCGAGCAAGCCGGTCTAGTGAAATTTGACTTCCTCGGTCTGCGAACCCTGACTATTCTGGATAACGCGTTGAAGAGCATCAACATCAAGCGTCAAGACCGCGGACAGGAACCCCTTGATATTGACGTGTTGAGCCTGGAAGACCCGGCGATATATGACAACCTGAAACAAGCGAAAACGACCGCGGTATTCCAGCTGGAATCCCGTGGCATGAAGGACTTGATGAAGAAGGTCAAGCCCAGCCGATTCGATGATATCGTCGCTCTAGTGGCACTATTTCGTCCCGGTCCCATGCAGTTGGCCGATGACTTTATTCGCCGAAAGCACGGTATTGATGAAGTCGATTATCTTCACCCGAGTTTGAAAAAAGTTCTTGAGGGAACTTACGGTGTGATGTTGTACCAGGAACAGGTAATGCAGATTGCCCAGATCCTGGCTGGCTATTCCCTTGCCGATGCCGACCTGTTGCGTCGGGCCATGGGCAAGAAGAAGCCCGAGGAAATGGCCAAGCAGCGAGAAATTTTCGTTGCTGGTGCCGGTCGCAATGACGTGGAAGAAAAGCAGGCCGCCTATATTTTTGACATGATGGAAATGTTTGCCGGTTATGGTTTCAACAAACCCCACTCGGTGGCCTACGCCAAAATTGCCTACCAGACCGCCTGGCTTAAACACTATTACCCTTCGGATTTTATGGCAGCAGTGCTGTCTGCCGATATGCAGACCACCGACAAGGTGGTGATTAATATCGAGGAATGCCGGGAAATGGGCATCGCCATGTCGCCGCCGGACGTAAATCGGGGCGACTTTCGCTTCGTTGCCGACGCACCACTGTCCATCGTCTATGGCCTTGGTGCTATCAAGGGCCTGGGCGAAGGTCCGATTGAGGCGCTGGTGGCTGGCCGGGATATTGCGGGATTTAAAGACTTGTATGACCTATGTGAGCGGGTGGACTCCAGAAAGATGAACAAGCGCGCGATCGAGGCGCTGGTGGGCAGTGGTGCGTTGGATCAATTGGTTGATGACGACCTGGTACCAGAAGGTGTCGTTGCTATCGATTTCAAGCGCAGTCTGTTATTTGCCAACAAGGAAGACGCGGTGAAACTTGCCGAGCAAAAATCACGAAACCATGACAGTGGCTCGACGGATTTGTTTGGTGACGAGATGTTAGTGGGCGATGCGGGCGACAGCCGTTACCAGAGCTTGAAGAATATTCGGTGCATGAATCTCAAGGAACGCTTGAATCGAGAACGGGATACCTTGGGTCTGTATTTGACCGGTCATCCGATCGATATGTATCGTGGCGAATTGAAACATCTGGCCAAGACCCGAATCGTAGATTTACGCCCCGGTAAGGATGCGCAAACGGTCGCGGGATTGATTGTTGGTATGCGTACCATGAAGAGCCGCAAGGGCGATACGATCGCCTTTGTCACCTTGGATGACCGAACCGGACGCATTGAAGTGTCGGTGTTCGCCGATTTATACGATGCTAACCACAGTAAACTGCGTAAAGATGCGGTGATCATCGTCAAGGGCGCAGCGATGGCCGATGAATTCACGGGTGGTTTACGCATGCGGGCGAGCGAGGTGCTGGATCTGGTGGATGCCCGTGAGCGAAGTATCAGACGCCTGCACTTGAGTCTCAGTGGGGGCGCGCTGGAAGGCGATTTCACGACCCGACTGGCCAGTCTGTTGACGCCTTATCGCGGCAAGCCGGGGCAGGGTTGTCAGGTTTCGGTGGCCTACATTCGTCAAGATGTGCAGGCCGAGGTGACCCTCGGAGATGACTGGCGAGTCTTGCCTGCAGATGAATTGATCCAAAACTTGCGAGACTGCTATGGCGCAGATCAGGTTTCACTGGATTACTGAGGCTCGCCTGGATTCAGGCGAATGTGCCTCGTGGCGGTTAGCGGTATGTTAGAGCCTGTCTGGCTTGATGCTGCGCTGCTGGCGCAATTAGCCGACCCCGATCAGTCAAGATTGGTGGTTGGCTACAGCGGCGGGGTTGATTCTCATGTGCTGCTGGCCCACTTGTGTGAGCTCGGCCTGCGTCACAAACTGTTGGCATTTCATGTCAATCATAGTCTCAGTCCCCATGCGAACGCCTGGCAAGCCCATTGCAGGCAGACCTGCGAAGACCTTGGCGTCGCGTTTGCTACAGTGACGTTACAGGTGGAACCTGTGGGTAATCTGGAAGCTAATGCTCGGGATGCGCGATACCAAGCCTTCGCTCAGCTGCTTGAAAAAGGCGATCTGTTGCTGCTCGGTCAACATCAGGATGACCAGGTTGAAACAGCGCTATTCCAGTTGTTTCGAGGCAGCGGCCGGTTCGGGCTGCAAGGCATGCCGTTGAGTCGCTCGATCGGTACCGCCAGACTGCTCCGCCCGCTGCTGCAAGTCAGTCGCGCCGGCATTACCGCCTATGCCCGGCAGCATCAATTGAGCTGGATTGAAGACGAGAGCAATCTAGATCAGAAGATGACTCGCAACTATCTGCGCCAGCATGTCATTCCTGAATTGGAGAATCGCTGGCCGGATCTTAAAACGACGCTGATGGCGAGTTTGCAGCGCGATGCTGAGGTCGGCAGGTTGCTCGATGACGTGGCTAAGTCGGACCAGCAAGAACTTCGCGATGGCTTCGGTGGTATCCGTGTGGATAGTTTTGCGAGGCTGACCTTGGCTCGGCAAAAAAATCTGCTATTGGCGTGGCTGGGCCAGCATCAATTGCCTTATCCTTCGGCCGGCGTGCTGGCTGCAGCGTTGCCCATGTTGTTAGCGGAAGGTCCGATAGCAGCCCCGGAAATGCGTTGGCAGGGTGGTCTTATCAAGCGTTTTCGTAATGGTTTATACCTACTCCACGAGTTGCCAGCGATTGATCCGCGGCCGATGAAATTGGCCGGCGTTGAGCCGCAGGCGCATCAGGGTGGCGCTTTGGAGGGGTTGCAAGCGCTGGGCCGAGGTTTGCGAGTGAGTGATCCGAGCCATCTGGAAATACGTTGTCGTCAGGGTGGTGAGTCATTCAGTCTGGGGCAGACGCGATCCTTGAAAAAGTGGCTGCAAGAGCGTCATGTGCCACCCTGGCTTCGGGATCGACTGCCATTGATCTTCCTCGACGATGAGTTGGTGGCGGTGGCGGGTTTGCCGGGTTGGCAGATCCCTGGCTTGACCAGCAGCGACTATGAGGTCTCGGGTGATCAGTTGGGCTGGTTATTCGACTTTGAGGTCGATGATCGATATATCTGATGAATATCAGCATCTAGGGGCTATTTCCGTCTTCGATTCAACTTTCACATTGAGCGAGAAGGCAGTCAGTGGTACTCTACAAACCCATCTTGGTTGAGCCCTTTCAGCCATTAATTATCCAGATGGAAGGCTAATGTCTCGCTATATATTCGTTACCGGTGGTGTCGTCTCCTCCTTGGGGAAGGGCATTGCCGCCGCCTCTCTTGGTGCTATTCTTGAAGCCCGTGGGCTGAAAATCACCATGCTCAAGCTCGACCCCTATATCAACGTCGACCCGGGCACCATGAGTCCGCTGCAACACGGTGAAGTGTTTGTGACCGCCGACGGCACGGAAACTGACTTGGATCTGGGTCACTACGAACGTTTCATTAGTACCACCATGGGCCGGAAAAACAACTTCACCACTGGTCAGGTCTATGCTGATGTTATCGCCAGAGAGCGCCGAGGTGATTATTTAGGTGCGACGATTCAGGTGATTCCGCACATTACCGATGAGATTAAGCAGCGGGTTATTGCCGGTGCTGAAGGCAGCGATGTCGCGATCGTTGAAATCGGCGGTACCGTCGGTGACATCGAATCTCAGCCATTTTTAGAGGCGGCTCGGCAGCTCCGATTCCAGGTCGGGTCAGATCACGCCATGTTTATTCATCTGACGTTGGTGCCCTACATTGCCACCGCTGGTGAGACTAAGACCAAACCTACCCAACACTCCGTTAAGGAAATGCGTTCGATTGGCCTGCAGCCCGACGTTCTTATTGTCCGCTCAGATCATGAAATAGCAGAATCGGCCCGAGAAAAAATCGCGCTGTTTACCAACGTTGAAACTCGGGCGGTGATTCCGCTGATTGACCTGCCGTCGATCTATCAGATCCCGGCTCTGCTGCATGCACAGAAACTCGACGAGATTGTGGTCAACAAGTTTAATTTGGTCTGCCCACCAGCAGATTTGAGCGAGTGGGATAAGGTCGTGCAAGCCGAGTTAAGTCCAAGCCATACGATTAAGTTGTGTATGGTGGGTAAATATATGGATTTGCTAGACGCCTACAAATCACTGAATGAAGCCCTGACTCATGCGGGTATCCATACCCATACACGAGTTGAAGTGGCCTTTGTAGATTCCGAAGAAATCATCAGCAAAGGCGTCGGTATTCTTGCTGATGCCGATGCAATCCTGGTTCCCGGCGGTTTTGGGTCACGTGGCTTCGAGGGTAAAATTGCCGCGGCAAGATACGCGCGAGAACAAAAAATCCCTTACCTGGGTATTTGTTATGGCCTGCACGCCGCAGTGATCGATTTTGCACGTAATGTTGTGGGTCTTGAAAATGCGAACACAACCGAAAACGATACCGCTACGCCGCATCCTGTCATCGCCCTGATTACCGATTGGACCACGGCGACAGGCGCCCTTGAGACGCGCTCAGTTTCATCCGATCTCGGTGGCACCATGCGTATGGGTGAGCAGGAGTGTGTGCTGACGGAGGACTCTCTAACCTTTAAAATTTACGGTGAGAGAACCATTAGTGAACGCCATCGGCATCGATATGAGGTGAATGAAAGCTACGTCGCCCAGTTGGAAAGTGCGGGGTTGCGTATCGCCGGTCGTTCGGGAAAAGATGATCTGGTAGAAGTGATCGAGGTGATCAATCACCCTTGGTTCATTGCCTGTCAGTTCCATCCTGAATTTACCTCCAGCCCGCGGCGCGGTCATCCGTTGTTTATTGATTTTGTTCGTGCCGGTTTGACTCGGCGCAACTTGACCGCCGCAAGCCACAAGGCGAGCTAGTTAGACCGGCCGTCTAAAGCACACTCTTTGAGCGTTAAGAAAAAAAGGTAACGATAAAAATGAATCTATGTGGCTTTGAAGTGGGTGAAAAAACCCCATTTTTTTTGATTGCAGGCACCTGCGTCATCGAATCAGAACAAATGGCGATGGATACCGCAGCGCAATTGAAGGAGATTTGTGAGGGTCTCGGGATTCAACTGATCTATAAATCATCTTTTGATAAGGCGAACCGCTCATCCCATGCGAGCTATCGTGGTCCTGGCATTGATGTTGGATTGAAGATCCTGCAAAAAGTGAAGCAGGAGTTGAACATTCCAGTACTTACCGACGTCCATGATGGCACCCCGCTAGATGAGGTTGCCGAGGTAGTGTCTGTGTTGCAGACACCGGCTTTTCTGTGTCGTCAGACCGAATTCATACAACGGGTGGCTGCCACAGGTCTGCCCGTTAATATCAAGAAAGGCCAGTTCCTGGCGCCCTGGGATATGAAACATGTGGTCGAGAAAGCCAAGGCCACGGGTAACGAAAATATTATGGTGTGTGAACGGGGTGTGAGCTTCGGGTATAACAATTTGGTGTCCGACATGCGCTCGCTGGCGGTGATGAAGGCCGAGACAGGCTGCCCCGTAGTATTTGACGCGACGCATAGCGTTCAACTCCCTGGCGGCCAAGGCAGTACTTCCGGCGGTCAACGAGAAATGGTGCCGGTTTTGGCCCGGGCTGCGATCGCAGTAGGTATCCACGGCTTATTCATGGAAACTCACCCGGATCCAGACAAGGCCCTGAGCGATGGCCCGAATTCCTGGCCGCTGGGCCAAATGCAGGCGTTGCTGTCATTGCTGATGCAAATCGACCGCGTTGTAAAATCAGTTAATTTACCTGAGGTCGGCGCGAGCCAACCGGTTCAGAACGTTTAGGCAAAGGAAATCAGATCAAGATGACAGTGATTGTAGACATTCGTGCTAGAGAGATCCTGGACTCCCGGGGTAACCCTACTGTAGAAGCCGAGGTTGAACTTGCCACCGGTGTCATTGGCTCTGCCTGTGTCCCGTCGGGCGCATCCACCGGTTCCAGAGAAGCTTTGGAATTGCGTGATAAGGACCCTGCGCGCTATTTGGGCAAGGGGGTGCTCACCGCGGTGGCGAATGTGAATGCCGAGATCCGTCCGGCCTTACTG
>JABMOJ010000273.1 GCA_013204195.1 SAR86 cluster bacterium | reverse complement strand
GCGTGACCGGGCATCGCTTGAATCCAGACAAGCTCGGCGATCCAAACTTGCGCCAGCAGATAAAAACTTGCTTGCTAGGGTTGCAGGAGCAATATGCGAACCATCAGTTTACCATCCTCTCGCCCTTGGCAGAGGGTGCTGACCGCCTGGTGGCGCAGATGGCGATGGATATTTTAGGTGCTTCCCTGCAAGTCCCTTTACCCTTGCCCTATGATCTTTATGTGCAAGATTTTACTAGCCAGGCTTCCCAGGATGAATTCAAGACGCTGATTGGCAAAGCCGAGTTTTATTACGAACTACCGATGAAGTTTGGCAACATTCGTGAACTGGCCGTTGGTCAGGATAGACGTGATAACGAAGCCAGGAACCAACAATACGCGCTCGCCGGCGCCTATATTGTCCAGCGCGCCGATCAGTTGATTGCGGTCTATGACGGCAAACCCGCTGCCGGCACCGGCGGAACAGGACAAATTGTTGACTGGTACAGTAACGGCCAGATCGAACCGGCATTCGTTTATGACAACCATTTCTTCCTACCACCGCGACAGAATCCGGTGATTGTGATCGACTCGGAGCGTTAACGGCCGGTTTTTAACTGAGTATTTGAATCCCCGGCGTTTACAGGGTAAAAAGGGCGCCTTAACCTCCCTACACATTTATCAGGACGGGCCTTATTGGTCTGCTGTCCTGCAGGAATCTATTGTGAGCCAAGCGGCTTTTTCAACACTCGCCTTATCTACTGAGATGGTGGCAAATCTCGACTCTTTGGGCTACACCGAAATGACGCCGATTCAGGCGCGGAGCCTGCCCTTGATCTTGGCGGGCCAGGATGTCATCGGTCAGGGCAAGACCGGGTCGGGCAAGACCGCCGCTTTTGGACTTGGTTTGCTCAGCAAGCTAGATACCAGTCGATTCCGCGTCCAGTGTCTGGTGTTATGTCCCACCCGTGAATTGGCTGATCAAGTCACCAAAGAGATCCGGCGTCTAGCGCGGGCGATCAATAATATTAAGGTACTCACCCTGTGTGGCGGTATGCCGTTCGGTCCCCAGGTCGGTTCCCTCGAACACGGCGTGCATATTGTAGTGGGTACCCCAGGGCGGATTGACGATCACCTGCGCAAAGGCACCCTAAAACTAGAAGCAGTCAATATGCTCATTCTTGATGAAGCGGATCGCATGTTGGATATGGGCTTTGAGGAAGTGCTGGATAACATTATCAAGCAAGTGCCGGCGAATCGGCAGACACTGCTATTTAGTGCAACCTTTCCCGACGAGATTAAGGCTATCGCCCATCGAATCATGAACCGACCGGAGATGGTTCAAGTTGCCGCAACCCACGACAATGACACCATTGCGCAGTACTTCTATCGCGTTGATGAGGCTGAACGAGCCACCGCCCTGCGATTGTTGTTGCTGCAGTACTACCCTGAATCGACTCTGGTGTTTTGTAACACGCGCCATGAGACCCAGCAGGTCGCCGATGAATTAGTGCGCCAGGGATTCAGCGCGCTGGCCTTGCATGGCGACCTTGAACAACGGGACCGAGACCAGACCCTAGTGAGGTTCGCGAATAAAAGCGTTTCCATCCTCGTGGCCACAGATGTTGCGGCCAGAGGCCTGGATATTGAGGCCTTAGACGCGGTGATCAACTACCGAATTGCCCAAGATGCGCAGATCCATGTGCACCGGATCGGTCGCACAGGCCGAGCGGGTAGCCGCGGGGTTGCCTGCACCCTATATAGCGAACGTGAAGAGCATAAACTGGCAAAGGTGACCCACGGGCTCAACGCTGAAAGTCTAGAGCAGCCCTTGCCGCCGCCATTGCTGCTTGATAATGCGCCGATGCGCCCCGTGATGGCGTGTCTGCAAATCGATGGTGGCCGCAAGCAAAAGGTTCGCCCTGGCGATATTCTAGGTGCACTCACCGGTGCCGAAGGAATACCCGGCACTGACGTCGGTAAAATTCACATTTTTGATCAATGTGCCTACGTCGCGGTGCGCCGGGAATCGGCCAGGGAGGCTAAGTTGAAGCTAGCCGAAGGTAAAATCAAAGGCCGCAATTTTAAAGCGCGCCTGATTCGTGATCGTTAATGTGGGTTTTATTCCCGGGCAATGATTGAATGTTGGTTTGCTGACCCAAGATCTGGGTTTCAAACATCTCTACAAGGAATCGATTTTGGCCACCACAGGTATCGTC
>JABMOJ010000272.1 GCA_013204195.1 SAR86 cluster bacterium | reverse complement strand
AGCCCGAGAATAGCCGTGCCGTTGGTAATGACGCCGACCAAGTTACCTTTCGCCGTATATCGGTAAGCGGCCTCTGGATCCAAACTAATTTCCTTCACAGGCTCGCCCACGCCTGGAGAATAGGCTAGGGCTAGGTCGTCCGCATTGTGGGCGCGAGTCGTCAACGCCAGAGCGATCTTTCCGGGGGTTGGCTCAGCATGGTAACGCAGCGCTCTGTCGCGCAGGGACTCGACTTCAGTCATTACAGTTTGTCTCCGAAACACAATTGATCAACTTCGATGGCTGGCCAATCAAAAAAAAGAATAAAAAAAAGGCGCCGTTTCTAGGCGCCTAGTGTCGAGAGCAAAGCTTTTGATACTTTACTCTTCCGGTAGGCACCTATCACCAAAGGTCTTGGCGATGTGCGCAGCCGGACTACCGATCCTTTTTACTTGACGCCACCTCGGGCACCAAAACGCTTGTTGAATCGATCGATTCTACCCGCGGTATCGAGGATCTTCTGCTTGCCAGTATAAAATGGATGGCACTGTGAACAAACGTCCAAGTGCAAGTCCTGACAGACAGTCGAGCTTGTCGTGATAACGTGACCACAACTGCACTGAGCTGTGATTGCCTTATAATCTGGATGAATATCTGCTTTCATTTTTCCTACCTGACTCTCGCAAGGGGGCGAATCATACCAGAGATATTTTGAATGGCAAGCAGCATCTCACCGCAACTTCACCGTCGATGAATTTCCAGCGCCCTGAAACACCAATAGCAGTCATGATTAAACTGGCCACAGCGCTTAAACAAAGGCCACGGCGGTCAAAAACAGGCATAATACCCAATCAAATCCAGGCCTCAATCCGTGACGACACCCGTGTATATCGAAATTGCCGTACCCACGCCGCTGCGTCAAGGTTTCACTTACGCTATTGCCACGGCTGCCGGCGAGCTGGATTTTGGTGACGGAGAAAATGATGAGGGCACCCCTTTTTCGGGCACCCCTCTGCCGGGCACCCCTCTGCCGGGCACACGCTTTTACATCCAGTTTGGGCGGCAGAAGCTGGTGGGGATCATGCTCCGCACAGTGTCAACGCCTGACTTGCCGGCCCACAAAATCCGCGCAGTGATTCGTCAACTAGACGCAACGCCGGTGTTCCCTGTTTCTATCGTCACCCTATGTCGCTGGGCCGCCGAGTACTACCACCACCCCGTGGGCGAAGTCTTTAGCAGCGCCTTGCCACGCCTACTCCGTGACGGCCAGCCCTTAGAGACCAGCGAACGGATCCTGACACTTGGCGAGAATCCCGCCACGATCCAACGGGCACCGCGGCAGACCGCGTTGCAGTCGTTATTACAAGCCAACCCAGACGGCCTTACACTGCCGCAGTTGGCAGCCGCAGGCTTCAATGCCGGGACCACCAAAGCCCTTGTCGAACGCGGCAACGCCAGCTGGTCTGAGCGCACTATTAAATTCACAGATTTCAGTCCTGGTGTATCTGTCACCCATCAACCCGAGATTCAACTCAATGCAGAACAAGCTCACGTCGTCGCAAGCATTAATCAAGGGCCCACGGGCACCTGGCTACTTGACGGAATCACAGGCAGCGGCAAGACGGAAGTCTACTTTCGCACCATCGAGACCGTCTTAGAAAAGGGTAACCAAGCTCTGGTACTGGTACCTGAGATCGGCCTGACCCCGCAAACCGTAAATCGCTTTCGGGCGCGCTTTAACTTGCCGATCGTTGTTCTGCACTCTGGATTATCCGATCGTGAGCGGCTAGACGGTTTCCGAGCCGCCAGCAACGGCAGCGCCGCCATCATTATCGGCACGCGTTCGGCCATATTTACGCCGATGAAAAACCCCGGACTTATTGTGATTGACGAAGAGCACGACGCCTCTTTCAAACAGCAGGAAGGCTTTCGCTATTCTGCTCGCGACCTGGCAGTCATGCGCGGCCACCTCGAATCGATACCGGTCATTCTCGGCTCGGCGACACCGTCCCTGGAGACGTATCAAAATGTGGCCGCCGGCAAATACCGAAGACTGGCTCTCACCGAGCGAGCCGGTGGCGCGCTGCCCGCCAACTATCAAGTTCTCGGCATTCGCAACGAAGTCCTGCAGGACGGCTTCTCTGCGCGCCTCATCAAATTGATCGGAGAGCATTTGAGTAGCAACAGCCAAGTGCTGGTATTTTTGAACCGCCGAGGCTTTTCCCCCACGCTGCTGTGCCATGAATGTGGCTGGCTGGCAGAGTGTCGACGTTGCGATGCCCGACTCACCTATCATCACACCCTGCGCGCATTGCTATGCCACCATTGCGGCATCCAGGACCCGGTTCCCAGCCGCTGCCCAACCTGCCAATCCACTCAGCTAGTGCCTCTCGGTGCTGGCACCCAGCGCATCGAGGGCGCGCTGCAGCAATTATTTCCAGATCAATCGATCATCCGTATCGACAGAGATACCACGCGCAAAAAAGGCGCATTCAACGACATCATGGAGCAACTCGGCGACCAACAACCGGCCATCTTGGTGGGCACGCAATTGCTCGCTAAGGGTCATCATTTCCCAAACGTCACGCTTGTTGCCATCGTTGATATGGACTCGGGCTTTTATAGCGCTGACTTCAAAGCGACCGAGCGCATGGGCCAGTTATTACTACAAGTTGGCGGCCGTGCTGGCCGCGAGCAAAAACCCGGCACAGTGGCGCTGCAGACGCATTTCCCTGACCAACCGATCCTTCGCACGCTTATTCACGAGGGTTATCGCGTCTTTGCAGAGCAGTTGCTCACTGAACGTCAAGTGAATGACTTGCCTCCATTCGCTCACCACACCCTTCTCAGAGCAGAGTCCAGTAACAAAGCTGACGCCATGCAATTTCTTGCCGGACTTCAACAGCAACTTAAACCCAACAGCGCTGTATCAGTGCTAGGCCCCGTACCGGCCAACATGGAGCGTCGGGCTGGTCGTTTCAGGGCGCAACTGCTGTTCTCAGCCAGCAACCGCCGCGACCTGCATTACAGCATTGAAGCCTGCCTACAATTGATCGACGACAATCCGCCTCGGCGTCACGTACGTTGGTCACTGGATGTCGATCCCATCGACCTGTTCTAGCCATGCAATCAGGGTGCTACAATGCCCAACCTAAACCTAATGACCATGAACCATGCCTCAAGATTTCGCCAAAAGACACAACAAGAGCCCGGCGCCCCAAAAGAGACCCGCCAAACAACACGTGCCCGGCGGAGTCTGGTTTGCCACGGGCTTGGTGACAGGCTTATTTTCCGCCTTCCTCATCCATCTGTGGCAATCGGCGCCTACCACGGCTGAGATCACACAGCTCGAGTCTCCGCATGCGCCCAACGCCGCACCTTCACCCAAGGAAAAGATGCAATGGGACTTCTACGAAATATTCCCCAAGTCCTCGGTCCCGGTGGTCGAGGAGTATGGCCGAGACGGCGAGAAGGTCGCCATCCCTGCAGCACCACAAACTTTTGTGCTGCAGGCCGGATCTTTCCGCTCACCCGCTGATGCCGACAATTTACGTGCTGAATTGATCTTACTGGGCATGGAAGTCTTCATCAAAACCGTCGACATGGACGGTCAAACCTGGCATCGCGTCCTTGTCGGACCAATCGACACGACGCTCGAACTCAACAGAAACAGAAATGCGCTGGCCGAGGCATCTATAGAAGCCTTGACACTGAGGGTCAGCCGCTGAGCCAGCACCCTTGAAAATCAGCCTTAGCGCCCCAACTTTTAATCGTTAACGATAAACTCGGTACTTACGCGTGGAACAGTTCAGAGGCACAACCATTTTATCCGTTCGCCGTGGCAACACTGTCGTTATCGGTGGCGACGGCCAAGTTTCCATGGGCAACACGGTGATGAAGGGCAATGCCCGGAAAGTCCGGCGGCTTTATAAAGACCAGGTGATCGCTGGCTTTGCCGGCGGCACAGCCGACGCGTTCACACTCTTCGAACGCTTCGAAGCACAACTCGAAAAACATCAAGGCAACCTGGTCAGAGCCGCCGTTGAGTTGGCCAAGGACTGGCGCACCGATCGCGCCTTACGTCGTCTTGAGGCGCTGCTGGCGGTGGCCGACAAGACAGCTTCATTGGTTATTACCGGTAACGGCGATGTGATCGAGCCAGAAAAAGGCATTGCTAATGAGAAAACTTCGAACCTCATCGCGGCCATAATT
>JABMOJ010000271.1 GCA_013204195.1 SAR86 cluster bacterium | reverse complement strand
GTCAAAAAAAGGGGGGGGGTAAGACGATGAAATTCGAGACAAATTTTTCGCCACCCTGACGGCATTATCCAGGCCGCATCTATAAACGGTCACCCTCAACAACAGGTCTCAACAGCTGGCCTAAAGCGCAGATCTAAAGAGCCGGCCTGAACAGAGACTCAGCTGTCCCGCAACGCTGCAAAGCGTCGCCGCAGCTCGTTGACTCGGCGCCGATTGGCGCCCATATCGTAGTATCCCAGCCGCGAAGCCGAGCGCACCTGAAGCACTCCCGCCGCGCTATCAATTCGACACTCAAGATCATCGGTGAAGCCAAACATTTTGCTCCTGAAGCTAGCTGCCAGGTATCGATCTGTCTGCGCATTAATCTGGCCCTGCATTTCAGTCATCGCGCTGATCAACAAGGTTCGCGCCTGCAGGCTGGTGAGTCCATTCATGGCAATGGGGGCGACATACGCGCTCGCTGACTGATCCACTTCACTGGTGACACAATGGGGGGCCGCTGGGCACGGTGGAAGCCGTCCATCTTGCCCATCTAAAGGCGCGACAACCTGGCTTGAACAAGCACCCAGGGCGAAAACCCCTAACCAGAGCCCCCCTATTGTTATCGTCCGCGCCACAGTGCCACTCGGGAGCTTCGCCATGATTCATCTCTCGTTAGTTATTAATAGGGGTTTTCTGAGCGGCAAATGCCGGCGGCAGAGTCAGCGCTTGCGCCGTCGCTCGCGCCAGCAACTTGAGCGCTTCCTGGGTGAAGTGCCACATATTCTGCTCTCGATCCGCGCTGTGGGTTTCGATGCGCATAGACAGGTTCACAGGGCCAGACACCCCAATAACACTGACTCCTGGGGGATGGCCGTAGGGCGTTCCCGTGGGCCCCGCAGCGCCCAGTTCTGCGAGCCCCCATTCCGCATTCAGGCTGGTTCGAGCCGCATCCGCGAAGACCCTGACCATCTCTTCGCTCAAGGGCGCCAGACCGGCCAGCCGCGCTGGATCAAGTGTGAGGAATCGCTTACGGGACAAGCGTGTGTAGATGACGCTGCCGCCGGCGTAGTAGGCCGAAGCGCCAGGAATTGCCAACAGGCTCGCGGAAATCAGTCCCGCAGTTGAAGACTCAGCCACGGCAACGGTCTGTCCCAGCTTCAGCAAGTTAGCGGCAGCCTCACGGGCTAATGTATGCAGTTCCATCGTCAGCAATACCTCTTAGTACTATGAATAATCAGCAGCCGCAACCCGAGCATTGGCGACCTCGAGAATCCCTACGGCGTTCATTTTGGCTGTCAACGCCGACATCATAAGCCCGTTGGCAGGCTTTGTCGTGACATCCCTGGTATATTCCTTAACTGGCCTGACCGCCGGCAGCTGCAGAAAATCGCTACACGGCGCCTACCCGTTGCCCGTCGGATTGATTAGACTGGCCTCATGCGTACCTTCATCCTTTGTAGCCTGCTGTGCCTTGTCACAACCGACCTGTGGGCGGATTTTGACTCGGCCACCCAAGCTTATCAGCAGCGCGACTATGTGACCGCATTCGCTGAATTCAGCATCCTCGCCGAGACTGGCGACCCTCGCGCCCAAACTATCCTCGCCCTGATGCATCGGTTCGGCGAAGGCACCACCGAAGACCTCAATCAGGCTTTCAACTGGTATTCTCGGGCGGCGACGGCGGGCTATCCGCCGGCCCAGTACCACTTGGCCAATCTCTACGCCGACGGTTCAGGCACAACTGTTGATATCGACCAGGCGCTGAACTGGTTCAAGCAGTCTGCGGCCGGCGGATTCGAGCGCGCTAATGCGCGCCTGGCAACTCTCACCAACTCGTCGGTGCCAGCCAGCGACGAGGAGCAACCCGAGTTTACTCGGACCACTGATTGGAATTTTCGCTTACCCAACCAATCTCGCAGCCAGACACCGCTCGCTGACACCGTCGCTCCTGTTACGCAGGGTTATCGAGTACAGCTTGGCGCCTTCAGATCTTCTGCGGCGGCGATTAATTTCTGGGCGAGCTTAGAGCAGCAACGCCCAGACTTGTTCTCAGGCCTGCATTCCTTTGTCGAGACCATCTACCTGCAACAACGGCTGATCTATCGCCTGCAGGTCGGGTATTTTGAAGGCCTAGAGGCTATCGATCGATTCTGTCAGGCAATTGTCGATACCGAAATTAAATCCGGCTGTCTGGGCCTAAACCCCTGAACTGCTAACGTAGCCCGGTCCCTAATCGTAGCCCTCGCAACACCTGCAAACCACTCATACCCCGAGACTCACCCGCCACCCGACCCAAGGTTGTAATGCCTATTTAATCTTCCTATGATAGTTTGCAATGCACTCGTTCGACGACCACGGGTAGTACCCGTCGAGCAATGAATAATGACAGTTCTTCAATGACAGTACTTCAATGAAAGTTCGCCAATGAAAGTACGCCAATGACCCGGTTACGCACCAGGAGACATCCAGCCCATGGACATCGAATTCAGCCAAGAGGACCTCGCATTTCAGGTTAAGGTTCAAGACTTCATCAAGCAGAATTTGCCCAAGGGCATGGAAATGTGGACCAAGCGCGCCGAATGGTTTCAGGCCATGCGCGACCAAGGTGGCTGGGACATCGCCAAATGGCCGGTTGAGTTCGGCGGCCCCGGTTTTACGCCGACTCAGCGCTATATCTTTGATATGGAGATGGCCCGCAACAGCACACCACCACAGATTCCCTTTGGGGTCGGCATGCTGGCCCCAATCCTGATGAACCATGGCACGAAAGCGCAGCAAGACCGCTTCCTGCCGAGCATCCGCGATGGCTCGGTGAACTGGTGCCAAGGTTACTCAGAACCCGGCGCCGGCTCTGACCTTGCAAACCTTCAAACCCGAGCGGAACTGTCAGCCGATGGCACCTACTACACGGTCAACGGCCAGAAGACCTGGACGACACTGGCCCATATTGCCCATTGGATGTTTTGCCTGACCCGAACCCAAAGCACCGGCGTAAAGCAGGAAGGCATTACGTTTCTGCTAATTCCCATGAATGACCCAGGTGTCGAGATCAAACCCATCATCACCCTGGGCGGCAGCCACTCCGTCAACGACGTATTTCTCACCGACGTCAAGGTCCCCGTCGACAATCGCATTGGCGAGGAGGGCAAGGGCTGGACCTACGCCAAGGGCTTGCTGATCCATGAACGCACGGGTTTAGCCGGCATTCAGAACTCTGTTCTCGGCCTGGCCAAAGCTCGAAAAAATGCCCTGAGCGTCAAGGTCGGGGCAGGCACGCTAATGGATGTTCCGGCGTTCCGCAACAAAGTCGGCGCCCTAGAGGCGGAGTTGTTAGCTCTGGAATTTACCGAACTGCGCAGCCTGGCTTCAGTCGCCAGCGGCGGCAATCCGGGACCAGAATCCTCCATCATGAAATTAAAGGGCACCGAGATTCAACAACGCGTATCCGAACTTAACCTTGAAGCTGCCGGCATTTACGCTGCCGCCTGGGGGGCGGCCGCAGGACCTGGGTTTGCTCGAGGCGCCACCAGCGCCTACCTGGGCGCCCGCGCCACCACTATCTTTGGTGGGGCCAGCGAGGTACAAAAAGACGTGATCGCCAAGAATGTCCTTGGTTTAGGCTAACTCAACAAAAGAGCAATAACATGGATCTTTCCTATACCGAAGAACAGAACCTGTTGCGCGACAGCGTTAAAAAGTTTGTCGACGACCACTACGATATTAGTCAACGCAACAAAATATCCGCCTCGGACGAGGGTTTCAGCCGCGAACACTGGCAGCAATTCGCCGATCTCGGCTGGCTGGCACTGCCCTTCGACGAAGACGACGGCGGCATCGGCGGCACGCCGGTGGATACAATGATTATGCTTGAAGAGTTCGGCAAGGGCCTGGTCCTCGAGCCTTATCTGCCAACGGTCATCATGTTTGGTGGTGCCATTAATGCAGCAGGTAACCCTCAGCAAAAGGCGGAGCTGATTCCCGCGATTATCGACGGCAGCTTGATTGCGACGTTCGCCTATGCTGAACAGCAAGCCCACCATGACCTCAACAATGTGGTCACCACGGCTGATCGCGACGGTGACAACTTCCTTATTAACGGCGAAAAATCACTGGTATTAAACGCTCAGTCAGCGGGCAAAATCTTGGTCTCTGCTCGCACCCGCGGCGACAGCCAGGACCCTCATGGTATCAGCTTATTCATTGTCGACGCTGCGGCCGACGGCTTGACGCGCACAGACTATCCCACCGTCGATGGCCTGAGAGCCTCGGAAATCAAGTTCACCAATGTCCGCGTCAGCGATGACCAGCGCCTCGGCCCACTGGACGAAGGCCATGGCATTATCGAAAAAATCGCTAACCGCGCTATCCTTGCGCTGGCTGCTGAAGCCATTGGCGGCATGCAAACCCTGTACGAAGACACCGTCAACTACACCAAGCAACGCAAGCAATTCGACCATCCGCTCAGCGAGTTTCAAGTGCTCAAGCACCGTATGACTGAAATGTTTATGGAACATGCGTTGGCTCAGTCGTTATGTATGAAGGCCAGCATGCTGGAAACCCAAGGCAGCAGCGAAACCCAGCGGACGATTCACGCGTTGAAATATCTGGTGGGCAAGGCTTCTCGGTTCGTGGGTCAGAACGCGGTGCAACTGCATGGCGGCATGGGTATGACAGAGGAACTGCGAGTGGCTCATTATTTCAAACGGTTGATGGTGATTGATTCCCAGTTCGGCAATACCGATCATCATCTTGAGCGCTTTGTCGCCTGACTGTTGTGAACGAAGAGACCAACGACTCGGCCGCCGCCGATTGTCCCAATTGCCAGACTCCCCTGGCCGGGCAATATTGTTACCACTGCGGCCAAAACCAACGTGGTATGGATCGGTTTTTCTGGTCCTTGGTGAGCGAGGCGTTCGAAAATATTTTTAGTTTCGATTCGCGTACGGCAAGAACGCTGTTTGCCTTATTTTTTCGCCCAGGGTTTTTAGCCACTGAATACGTCGCAGGACGGCGAGCGCGCTATATCCAACCACTGCGTCTATACCTGATCGCCAGCATATTGTTTTTTTTGTTTCTATCCGCCCAGAACCTATTCTCGGCACAGTTTCCGGTATCTTTCATTATCGATGGCGCAGGCGTTGAAGCCTCGACTCAAGACTCGGAGCAACAGACGGAACAAGATGCGGAAAAAGACGCCGCGTATGTCGAGGCCGATTCAGGAATCGATGACATCCACGCCAACCTTCAGCTACCCGGTTTAAGCGCCGAGCAAAACACCAAACTGGGCAACAGGCTCGAGGCCCAGGCGAGAAAAGCCGTTGAACTCGCCAAAGAAGACCCCGGCGAACTCATCAGTATGCTGCTCGACATAGCCCCGCCAGTACTTTTTGTCCTGCTCCCCATATTCGCCTTGATACTGAAACTCGCCTATCTTGGCAGCGCCCGCTACTATACGCAGCACCTGATTCTCGCGGTCCACAATCACAGTTTTATTTTTTTAGCGCTGCTACTCGAAGGCTTGTTGGCACCTGTAGAACAATCTATCGGTACCGAGATTCCATCAACAGTGCTCTCTATTTGGATACCAATCTATATGTACATGAGCCTTCTCAGGGTCTATGGCCAGGGTTATTTTATCACTATGATGAAATTCATGGGTCTTGGCTTCATCTATATCACGTTGTTCTCGAGCACCTTTCTGCTTAGCTTATTAGCGGGCGTCATGACACTATGAATCCCAGCCATGCGGCGCAACACCTTGTCTTACAGCAGGTCGCTAGATGATCATCGAAGACTATACGACTATCATTGACGATTTCCTGAAGGAGCTCGGTGGCGATGCTAACCTTCGCCTAAACTGTCAGCTGCCACTGCAAATCGAAGCGCTAGAATTAGCTTCCGCCGGGCGGGACGTCTTCGACCGAGAACAGTGGATGACACCCTTCACTCTGAAATGCTGGCAAGCCATGCGGCTAGCCGCCCACCAGGACGAGATTGAATTACAGCTCGTCTCAGCGTTTCGCTCCGTTGAATATCAGTGTGGTTTGATCCGTAAAAAAGTCGCGGCCGGCCAGCAGTTAATTGATATCTTCAAGATCAACGCGATCCCCGGTTTCAGTGAACACCACACCGGCCGCGCCCTGGATTTGTCCACACCTGGGTCAGAACCCTTATCTGAAGCCTTTGATCAGACCGCCGCTTTTGACTGGCTAAACACGCATGCCCGCCGCTTTGAGTTCTCAATGTCATATCCACGTAACAATACCACTGGCATCAACTACGAACCCTGGCATTGGGCATGTCGCGCCCAATAATCAACTTCGGTATTTTTGCATCTTCTCTTCGATCAAACGCTTTTGTTCTGCACTCAAGGCGCTTGGAGGCTTAACCGCCGCTTGCTTTGCGAAAACGTACTTTTCCCGTATGACCTGGCGACTGGGCAGCCCTGCCTGTTTGAGCTTGTCAAAGCAAACATCGACCATCATGGGGTTGCCGCACAACATCACGAGATCCTGGTTTGGCACCACTGCGGGCAAATAATCCTGAACATAACCTGCGCCTTCGAAGGATCGCGGCGAATCTGGCAGGCGGCGCGAGTAGCAAAGACGCAAATGAAAGCGCGGGTGCCGACGCTGAAAATCAACAAGCACCGTCGCATAGATGAATTCACTGGGGTCCCTCACTCCTAGCAACAGGAAAACCTCAATTTCATCCCGGCACAAGGGACCCGACAGAGGCCCCAACATGGGCAGATAAGGCGCAATGCCAACGCTGGTCGCCACCAAAAACAATCTCTTGGGCAGTTTTTCAGGGAGTACCAGCCGCCCAAATGGCCCGGTCACCGATGCTTTCAATCCGCACTCGGTATTAAACAACAAGCGAGTGGCGCGGCCACCGTCTACCTTAGAAATCACCAGCATTAAGATCCCAGTCGTATCGGGCGCCAGATTACATAGGCTATAACTGCGTTCGAACTCACCATCTACATCGGTGAACACAAAGCGAAAAAACTGACCCGGAACAAACACTACAGATTCACCGTCGTCTCGCTGAAATTGTAGCTCGATCGTCGAGTCTGACAATACTTTTTGTTGAGCCAAAGACACCGTAAACACGCTATTTTCCCCTAGGAGGTTAGCCCCATGATACACCAGATCAGGCTTATCTTTACGCCTTGAGTGACTGTGGTATATTCCACGCACAATAATAAAACCTAGAGACCAGATTCTGGAGACTCATGCAACAACCTATTGAAACACCCATCGTAATCACCAAGCGCTACCGCAACTACGCCCTGTTTGTACTCACCCTGGTGTTCACTTCGAGCCACGTGGATCGGCAAATTATCGGCATCCTGTTACAACCGATCAAGAACGACCTGGGCGCGTCAGATACGCAGATGGGTTTTTTGGTCGGCCTGACCTTCGCCATTTTTTATGCCACCCTGGGCATGCCCATCGCCATGCTTGCGGATCGGGGTAATCGGCGCAACATTATCGCGATTGCGGTGACGATATGGAGCGCGATGACCGTCGCCTGCGGCTTTGCCACTTCATTTTTTCAGCTTGCGCTGACTCGAATCGGTGTCGGTATTGGCGAGGCTGGCTCCAACCCGCCTTCGCATTCGTTGATTTCCGACTACTTTCCTATTGAACAACGCTCAACGGCCATGGCTATTTTTGCTGTGGGCGTGAACCTGGGTCTGCTATTTGCCTATATCGGTGGTGGCTGGATGAGTCAACATTTGGGCTGGCGCACCGCCTTTTTTGTGGTCGGCGCGCCAGGGCTGCTCATCGCCCTTATTGTCAGATTCACCTTAATCGAACCCACTCGAGGCGCCGCAGAGAAAACCGTACAAACCAACACAACCCCGCCGTCATTTATGACGGTGGCGAGAAACATGTGGGCGACGAAATCTCTGCGCCATGTGGTTGCCGGCGGGTCCCTCGCCGCCTTTGTTGGCTATGGTATGGTTTTATGGCTACCCGCTTACTTCGTCAGATCACACGGACTATCCCAGACCGAGGTGGGTTTCACCCTCGCGTTTCTGTACGGCATCATCGGCGGCATAGGCACTTTTTGCTCTGGCGTGATCGCCGATCGAATGTCTGCTCGGGATGCACGTTGGAATCTGTGGGTAGTCGCCATCGGAATGACCATTGTTGTTCCCCTGGCCGTCGCCTCTTTTCTGGTCGAGACAACCTGGATCGCTATCGCGTTATTCTGCATACCGGCATTTTGTAGCGGATTTTATATCGGCCCCGGATTTTCGGCGATTCAAAGCCTGGTGCCGGTTCGCATGCGATCCGTGTCGGCGGCCATCAACCTGTTTTTAACTAACCTGATCGGTCTCGGCATTGGCCCGCAACTGGTCGGCGTACTCAGTGACTACTTCAAGGCAGACTACGGTAACGAGTCCTTGCGCTACTCGCTGATGATCTTTGTCTGCATCAATCTGTGGGCGGCCTTACACTATGTCCTGGCAAATCGTTATATCCGCGAGGATCTGGCGCTGGCTGAGACTCGCTGACCGGTGAGCTCTCGACGGGTCGCCATTATCGGCGCAGGTGCCGCAGGCCTCGTCGCGGCTCGAGAGCTGATTCGAGCCGGACACGAGCCCGTGATTTTCGAGCAATCTGCTCACATCGGTGGCGCCTGGGTATTTGATCCGGAGATAGACGACGACCCTAGCGGGCGACAGGTGCACAAACCGGTGTATTCATCGATCTATGCCAGCTTGCGAACTAACCTGCCTCGTGACCTTATGGCGTTTCTCGACTATCCATTTGATAGCCAGGGTGGCGGCCAGGATGACTGGCCTCGTTTTCCTCATCATCGTTGCGTTCTGACCTACCTGGAAAATTTTTGTCGTGATTTCCACCTGCAAGATTATCTGCGCTTCAACCACAGAATTGTCAGCGTCAAACCTGAAAGCAATTCCTGGCAAGTCACCTGGAACATTGCTGATCAGTCGCTGACAACCGAAATCTTTGATGCAGTCATGGTCTGTAACGGTCACTATTCCCAGCCCCGAGTGCCACATCTGCCAGGGATTGAGCATTTTAAAGGTCGTATTATCCATAGCCACAACTATCGCGACGCGAACGCCTACCGTGATCAACGCGTGGTTCTATGGGGGGCCGCGGCATCAGGGGCCGATATCTCTCGTGAAATCGCGACCACAGCAGCTAAGGTCGATTGGTGCGGCCAGGCACTGGCGGGCAGGCAGGCATCGGTCCAGCCAAACCCGGTTCGCACCCACGGTGAACCCAGCGGCTTTGATCCTCAGGGCAACCTCGTCCTCAGCGATGCCGAGCGACTCACTGACATTGATGTATTGATATTTTGTACTGGCTACGAATACCAATTTCCCTTCCTCAGTAACGACATCATCAACGTCGAAGACAACTGGGTGAATCCGCTCTATCAGGATCTTGTCGTGCCGGCCTATCCCACCCTGGCATTCATCGGCTTACCTTACCTAATCGTGCCATTTCCTTTGTTTGAGATCCAGGCACGTTGGTTTGCTCGCTGGCTCGCCGGCCAATTCAATCTACCAGAGCAAGAGCAAATGGAAGCTGACCAACAGGCCCACGTGCAAAGCCTTCGTGACGAAGGCATTAAAACTCGGCACTTCCACAAGCTGGCAGAAAAACAGACCGACTACTTTAACCAGCTCAGCGCCCAGTGCGGTGAGCCGCCCTTAGCCGAATGGTTTTCAAATCTAACACTGCTTGCACAACAAGCTCGCTTAACCAGCCCCGATACTTTTCGAGACGTGCCCCTAAGTGACGAAAAAACGCCAGGGTGATCAGCCCTTGGTTCCTGGCATTACTCATCACGCCGTTAGTGTTAGTATCCACCAGGTTTCTACTCCAAATAAGGTACTGTGGCGAAAATGGACATCACAATTCAAGGCGAGGTAGCAACGGGCTTCGAAGCGGTTAAACAGACCTTCCAAGATCTATGGCTAGATGTTGAAGTGGGCGCCAGCTTTTGCGCTTACTACCAGGGCGAGAAAGTCGTCGATCTTTGGGGCGGCTTCACGGACCCAGAGATGACTCAGCCCTGGCAGGCAGACACGCTGGTCAACGTTTACTCCACCACTAAAGGCATGGCGGCGCTGGCATTGGCGGTACTGGTGGATGAAGGCAAGATCAACTATGCGGATACCGTCAGCCAACACTGGCCTGAATTCGGCGCGGCAGGTAAACAGAACGTTACTGTCGCCCAAATGTTATCCCACCAAGCCGGCTTGTGTGGCATAGAAACCCGAATCGAAGTGGCAGACCTTTATGATTGGCAAAAAATGACTAACCTGTTGGCCGCTCAACGGCCCTTATGGCCACTGGGCGAAGGCACAGGCTATCACGCGATCACCTGGGGCTATTTGCCCGGCGAGCTCATCCGCCGGATCACAGGCAAGAGCTTGGGACAATTCTTCAACGAGAAAATCGCGGCGCCGCTGAATGCCGACTTTTATATTGGCCTGCCAAACTCAGAACTAGCCCGCTGCGCGGCTATGATCGGGCCCAATCGCGCCCGCAAGCAACCAGCACCAGGCCCAAAGGTCACCGCCCCGCCACTTTTTGCCATAGCTCAACAAAACCCAGTCATCAGCCCCTTTCGTGACGTCAGCAGTTCAGCCTGGCGCCAGGCTGAAATCCCCGCTGCCAATGGTCAGGCCAACGCGAGAGGCATCGCCAAAATCTATTCAACTTTAGCCATGGGCGGCCAATTTCCAGGCGGCCAACTTATCAGTCGAAGGGCACTTCAAGCTGCAACACAGTTAGAGATCGATTCGCCGGTTGACCGTGTGTTAAATAAACCCATGCACTGGGCAAGAGGCTTTATGCGCAATAGTCGACAGGAATTCGGCCCTCACGAGCAGGCTTTCGGTCACGATGGCGCTGGCGGATCCACGGGTTTTGCGGATCCTGTCGAGCAGGTAGCCATCGGTTATGCCATGAACCAGATGCGCAGCGATGGCGATGCTGTACCAAGGGCGACCCTGCTATCGCGGATTGTTTATGATTGCATCGCAAAGAATGTCTAATGACTGCAGGGCAGCCTAGGGTTTAACGCTAAGGAAGGCGATTAGCGATGGGCTTTAAACTGAGTTGAGGCCAAATCATTAACGTGGCGGATCAAGTCCGAATGGCTCTAGGCTATACTCTCCGGAAAAATTCTCCGGAAAAACGCTCTGGAAAAATTCCCCCTACGCACTTCGTTTGCAGCTAATTTTTCCTACCAAAAGCCTCCACTAATGCACAGGCACGCACCTAATTTGTCGACACTGACAATCCTGCGCCAGCATCTCGCCTTAACTGAAACTAGCCTACCTAGTAAAAATGACGAGACCTGTTAATGTGGATCGCGACAGTATCGAGCACACCTCATGGCAAAAAAATCTTCATTCAAACGTGCTCGACCCGCAGCGCCAGATCAATCCGTTTTATTTGGCTGGGTCAAACAACTCGTTGAACTCACCGAATCATTCCCTGAGTTTCGTCGATTTATTCTACGCCGACCTTACAGGCATGGTTCAAACTAAAATTCCAGGCTTGTTTCTCAAAGACTCCTCAGGCAAAGAACTGTTAAATCTACTAACAACCCAGCCGTCTGGATTGCGAGGTCGAGTGACTTTGTTAGGAGAAACTGAAGAATCCAACAGTGGAAATATTATAGTCCACGTGCCCGGCCAAAAAAACGCAGCGATGCTGGTAAACACCCATCACGACGCAGGTTGGTCTGGCGCAGTTCAAGACGCTTCGGGCATCGCGGTTGTGATGGGATTGGCAGCCTTCTATAGTCAATTCCCGTCCAATGATATCCAAAAAGACCTGGATAACATTGATCGACAAGTAACCATCGAAAATCAGGGGAATTCTCGGTTTGTGAATCGGGCTGTTAAGCTCAAGCTTTGTTGCCCTGGTAGAGATGCACATCCGTTTGTGGAAACGGAATACTGATTCCTGCTGCATCGAACGCTAACTTGGTGTTTTCCGTTAGATCAAACAATACAGGCCAGTAGTTCGCCGCATCTACCCAGGAGCGGGTCGTAATATCCACCGAACTGTCACCCAGGGTTGAAATTGCGATCAGAGGCAGCGGGTCTTTAAGAATCCGTTCATCCGCTTCAATCAAACCACGAAGAATGTCTTTCGCTAGACGTAAATCATCGTCATAGCCAATACCAAAAATAATGTCGACTCGTCGCGTGGCTTGTGCCGAGAAATTCGTAATAGCACTGTTCGAAACAGCACCGTTCGGGATGATGATCGTTTTGTTATCGCCGGTGGTCATGATGGTGTGAAATATGCCTATTTCGCGGACGGTTCCCATATGACCCTTCGCATCGATGAAATCGCCGATCTTGTAGGGCTTGAACAGCAAAATAAGCACGCCACCGGCAAAGTTCGCCAGACTACCCTGCAACGCGAGACCAACAGCCAAGCCGGCCGCACCGAGGACAGCGATAAACGAGGTCGTTTCGATGCCAATCATGGAGGCCACACTGATGATCAATAAGCCCTTGAGGCCAACACCTATCAGGCTCAGCAGAAACTTCTGCAACGTTGCCTCTACCTCAGCACGAGAAAACGCGCTCTGCGCTCCCGCCAGGATGCCTTTTATCACCCATAAACCCACAAATAACGTCACCAGCGCGAGGACCAGTTGCGGTGCATAAGTGACGACCATTGAAATGGCCGTATCTGTGTATTTATCCACCGGCAATAATTCTAGATCCATGGTCGCTGTCCCTTAAAGGTTCAATTCACTAAAAATCGCAAGGTTACCTCAAATTCGCGCCAGACAACCAGTCTTGTCAGTCACATAAAATAGCGAAACCATCGCGCCATATGCATTCTGCACCTTTAATCGGAAGCCGGTTTGTGGCAACATCCGCGCACTCGTACAGCCTGTGCACAAATAATTCAAACGCCTCACCCAGGCGAATTTTGATTCAGAGAGATCAAAAATCTCTTCACTACAGCACAACGGACATTGACCAACGTAATATGCGTGATTATTTCTTTAGAAGATTATTGCTCATCTTACCGACGCTAGTCGGCGTGACGATTATTGTCTTTGCCATTACTCGGCTGGTGCCAGGCGGGCCATTGGAACGGGCCATCATGGAATCACAGCAAATGAATGCGTCCACAGGCATCAGCACCCAGGTGGCTGGCGAAGGCATGGCGCTGTCAGAATCACAACTGGCTCGATTAAAAGAATATTATGGCTTCGACAAGCCGATCTTCGAAAGTTATCTGGACTGGGTCAGCAAGGTGGCGCAAGGCGACCTGGGCTCCTCCTATCGTTACAACGAGCCCGTATGGGACGTGATCAGCGACCGCTTCCCTGTCTCCCTGTATTACGGCCTTGTTACACTCATCATCACCTACGCCGTCAGCATTCCGTTAGGCGTTGTTAAGGCCATTAAACACAAGACCCCCGTTGACACCATTACGTCGATATTGATTTTTGTTGGCTATGCGGTACCCGGCTATGTCCTTGGCGCCCTGCTCTTGCTGTACTTCTCAGTCCGCCTGGAATGGTTTCCCATGGGCGGCTTCGTGAGCATGCGTTTCGATGATCTGACCCTCTGGGGCAAAGTGATGGACCTGATCAATCATTCCGTGCTGCCGTTGATTTGCTACCTGATCGGCGCTTTCGCCTTCACCACCTTATTGCTCAAGAACCACTTGATGGACAATCTCGCATCAGACTACATCCGCACAGCCATCGCCAAAGGCGTGTCATTTCGTCGTGCAGTCACGGGACATGCCATGCGCAATTCGCTGATTCCTATTGCCACCACATTTGGTCAAAACATAGGACTACTGGTCGGCGGGTCATTCCTCATCGAAACGGTGTTTGATATTAATGGCTTTGGTCTGCTCGGCCTGACGGCTGTTCTGGACCGCGACTATCCGGTAGTCATGGGTGTCGTTTTATTAACCAGCTTTTTGCTTCTGATCGGCAATATTATCTCAGACTTCCTGGTCGCCCTGGTCGACCCCAGGATTCGTTTTCAATGATTGGCCGTAACCCATGTTTAGCCTAAACCCACAGACCCAAAAAAAATTGCGGCGTTTTCGCGGGATCAAGCGAGGCTACTACAGCTTTCTGATCCTGGTTGGCCTGATGCTGCTGACGTCCATTGGCGAAATACTGGTGAACAACCGCGCCCTGCTCGTCTCTTATGACGACACCTGGTATTTTCCAACCTATGCCGACTTCCACCCGGGCACCGACTTTGGCTTAACCTATGGTTACGAAACTAACTATCGTGATCTCCAGCAGACATTTGAGCAGGCTGACAACGGCGATTTTGTGATCATGCCGCTGATTCCCTATAGCGCCTTTGAGAACCATGCGCCGGGCGGTATCTACAAACCACTGCCACCCTCTCTCGAACTCAAGCACTATCTGGGGACCGATACCACGAGTCGTGACATATTAGCCCGCCTCTTTTACGGTACCCGTATCGCCTTAATGTTTTCTATCGCATTCATGGTCTGGGTTTACGTGATTGGCATTAGTATCGGCTGCGCAATGGGTTACTTTGGCGGGGCCTTCGATCTCATTTTCCAGCGTTTGATCGAAATATGGTCAAATATTCCGTTTCTGTATACCGTCATCATCGTGTTTTCGGTGATACCGTCAACCTTTGCCGTTGCCACGCGGATCGGCATTTTATTGACCGTGATGGTGCTATTTTCCTGGCCTGGAATGACCTATTACATGCGCACCGAAACCTACAAAGAAAAGACCCGAGACTACATAGCCGCTGCGCGCATTATCGGCGCCAGCCATAGTCGAATCATCTTTAACCATATTTTACCGAACGTCATGTCGACCCTCGTGACTTACATGCCGTTCACAATTGTTGGCGCCATTGGCGCGATTACCGCTCTGGACTTTCTGGGCTTCGGCCTGCCAGCGCCGACGCCGAGTCTGGGCGAATTGCTCAAACAAGGCACCGCGAACCTGCGTACAGCGCCGTGGATCGTCACATCAGCATTTTTGACCCTGGTCACATTGCTGACGCTGGTCACATTTATCGGCGAGGCAGTGCGGGAATCCTTTGATCCAAAGAAATTTACGGTTTACAAATAACAAGCCATTTGTAACGGCTATCATTAATCGAGGTTAACTATGCACATCACTAGCAGACGACACCTTTTTGGCATGCTCTTGCTTGGTTTTCTCCTCAGTGCCTGCGGTGGCGCTGAAGACTCTCAGCCCACAGACGCTACACTAGCCCCCGATAATCGTCAGGAAGTGCGGGACTACTACGCCGCGCGACCCGACTTTTTCAGTTTCAAGACCCTGGCCGATTTACCCGCTGATCTGGATTGGCAAGACGGCATGAACTTGCCCGAAATCGGCTCTGACCAAGCCATTAAAGGTGGGACTGAATACAGCCAAATTCAGGATTTCCCACGAACCCTACGCACCGCTGGGCCCGATTCTAACGGCTCTTTTCGCCCCTGGATCCTCGACTACACCAGCCTGGGGCTGGCCCATCGACACCCTGATAAATTCGAATTCTACCCCGCGCTGGCCGAATCCTGGGCAGTGGATACCGAGCGCAAAACGATTTACGCCAAATTGAATCCCAATGCCCGCTGGTCTGACGGCGAACCCGTGACAGCGGAAGATTTCATGTTCATGTTTTTCATCTTTCAATCCGACTATATCGTCGCACCCTGGTACAAGAACTGGTACAGCACCCAATATACGAACATTACCCAGTACGATGATCTGACCTTCTCCATCACCATCCCAGAGGCAAAGCCCGACATGGATTCTCGGGTACTTGAGCTGCGGCCCATGCCGCGCCACTTCTACCAAGAGTTAGGGGATGACTACGTCGACCGCTATCAGTGGCGCTTCCAACCTACCACTGGCCCTTACATCATCAAAGACAAGGACATCAAAAAAGGGACCTCTATCGCCCTGACGAGATTGAAGGACTGGTGGGCGATCGACAATAAATTTTGGAAAAACCGCTACAACCTCGACAAAATTCAACTGACGGTCATTCGGGATTCCTCCAAGGTATTCGAGGCCTTTAAAAAAGGCGACATCGATCAGTTCGGTCTTAACTTGGCTGAGTACTGGTACGATAAATTGCCGAACACAGACGTCGATGTGGAACATGGCTATATCCAAAAATCGGTCTTCTATAATCAGAAGCCAAGACCCACTTATGGCCTTTGGCTTAATACGTCGAAACCCTTACTAGACAATCAGGATGTCCGCATTGGCATCAATTACGCGATCAATTGGCAACTCGTGATAGATCGGTTTTTCCGTGGCGACTACTCCCGGCTGCAGACCTCCTCAGACGGTTATGGTGAATTCAGCCACCCTACACTGAGAGCCAGAGAATTTAATATCGACAAGGCCCTGGCCCATTTTGCTAAAGCTGGGTTTACCGAACGTGACGAGAACGGCATTCTCATCAATGCTCAGGGACAGAAGTTGGCATTCACCCTGTCTTCCGGTTACGAGAAT
>JABMOJ010000270.1 GCA_013204195.1 SAR86 cluster bacterium | reverse complement strand
TCAGTTAAACGCTCTTTGCGGGTGTCATAGTCAAAGGTACCCCCTCAGAACGTCAGTGCGCTCCGTGAGGTCTTTAATGAGCACTAGATAAGGATTGATTTCCACAAATTTCTCGATAATAAGTCATTTAAGGCGATGTTCGGCACCGCATGGGTTCTGCCAACAGCAGTGAGCCACCGTTCCGCAGTTGAAGATTAGCTGTGACAACAGAGGCACAAAATCCGCGATGTTTTCACCGCCGGCATTGTAAACCAAGCGCCTTGGCCTCGCCAGAGTAATAGCCTCTCCAGAGTAATAGCCTCTCCAGGGTAATGGCCTCGTCAAACCCGTGACCCCAAAAGTGTAGGCGCACCGTGCCAGGCTTAACCCTTGGCGTTCAAACGTGTCCAGTTATCGGCTAACTGACGCTGCATTTGTTCGGCGGCGCCACTATTATCGATAACCAGGTCAGCGCGACTCACCCGCTCCTCATTACTGAGCTGCGCGTTCAGTCGCTGCTCTACCGCCTCTCGAGAAGCACCATCGCGACTCATGGCTCTGTCAATGGCCACCTCACGATCGGCAACTACCACCCAAATTTCTTCGCCCATGTCTTCCCAGCCCGCCTCAAACAAGACGGCAGCCTCCAAGATAATGATGCCATCAGGGTAAAGGGCTTCAAATCCAGCAATCTCCATGACCGCCAGGCGTCGAATTTCCGGCCAGACGATATCGGTTAATTGCTTCAGCGCCGCGGGCTGAGCGAACACCTTGCTGCCCAGCACCTTACGATCAATCTGGTTATCATCGCCCACGACCTCTTCACCAAATGTTTCAATCACTTGTCGATAGGCTTGGGTGCCGGGATCATAGGCTCGATGACCGAGTCGGTCAGCGTCAATTACCTGCGCACCCTGCTGTGCGAGGAATTTAGTCGCAGTGGACTTGCCTGAGGCTAGCCCACCCGTTAAACAGATCACTCTCACCGAACTTACTCCCAGATAAATCCCTAATCTGCCACAGGCGTCAAACAATTGCGATCCTAAAACCTGAGTCAACGATCAGTTTACAGCTCATTGTCAGCCGCTTCTTGATCGTCTACTTGCTCCAGCAGATTGATGGCGACACCGAGAAAATCCGAGTCGGTGATGATACCCACGAGCTTTGCATTATCTACAATCGGTAAGCAACCGATCTTCAGTTTTTCCATACGCTTCGCTGCCTGTCTGGCAGGCGTACTTGATGACACTCTATGGACTTCGGTTTGCATGATATCACCAGCGCGGGTATGGCTATAAGCCACCTCGCGGCGGGTTTCCTGGTCAAATCGGGAAGGTGTTGCGGCCATGACATCCAGATAACTGACTAGCCCTAACAGGCCACCGGCCGAATCAAGGATGGGGACATGCCGAATATGCTTATCCCGCATCAGCTGGTAAACCTCGGCTAAGCGCGCGTCAGCTGGCAATGTTTGCACGTCCTCACTCATCAACTCCCGCACTGTAATCATCCCAACCGCTCCTTTGATATTCTTCGCTCCAAGTTAGCAATTCAAGCTGGTTTGACATTGATGCACATCAAATTCTGCCAACTGCAGAATTCCTTAAACCCAGTTGTGACATCAAGGCCAATGAATAGTATTGTTGGCGCAGAACTTGACTCAATCAGCAGCTAAAGGGAGTGAATCCACGACATGAGCCAGAAACGAGACGCCGCCATCGTCGGCATACATGAATACCCCTCGAGGGACGTCGAGGGTGAGATCAGCCCTCTGCAAATCAAGGCTGAATCCGCGGCCAAGGCCCTGAGTGATGCCGGTCTGAACTGGTCTGATGTGGATGCCATCTATGATGCCGGTGATGGTGGCGGCATGAGCGGTCTGAATATCGCTGAATATTTTGGCCTGAATCCCAATGTCATCGACACCACCGGCGTTGGTGGCAGCTCCTATGAGTTCCATGCCGCCCACGCCAAGCGTGACATCGCGGCCGGCAAGGCCAAAGTCGCCCTGCTCACATACGGTTCCACCGCCCATAGCAATGCCCGCGCCATCGGCGTCGGTGGCCGCGGCGGCGGCTCCATGCATCCGGCGGAAAACATGGATGCCTTTGCCGGCATGACCCTGATCGCCAACTACGCGATGGTGGCGCACCGCCATATGCACCAGTACGGCACCACCAGCGAGCAGCTGGC
>JABMOJ010000269.1 GCA_013204195.1 SAR86 cluster bacterium | reverse complement strand
GAAGCGGATCGTGCGGGTCGTGATATCGAAGGCTCGAGCGAGTTCCGATATGGTGTGGGTTTTGTGGGGCATGAAGTTAGGGTGCCAAAACATCAAGTGATGGGACTTTACAAAAGCTTAACGTTAACGTCAACGTCAACGTTTAGGTCGACTTCAGCGTTAGGTTCAACATTAGTTCGGCAGACTCTGCTGTGGGTTTGAGGCTGGGGGTACCAGTCGCGGCGAACCCTCTGAGATCCTGTTACGCTGCTGAACAACGGTGTTTTGAGTAGTTTAGCGGTAGCGCCGTTGCTATTATTTTGACCCAATAGATATTTTGCTGACTCAATAATAAGGCGAGCATTGATATGATTATTATTACCTCAGAGGTCGTGATAACCCCCGAGCACTGGCAAGAGGCGTTGGAGCAAACTCGGGCCCATGTTGAGGCTTCCAGGCTCGAACCTGGGTGCATCAGCCATCGGTTTTTGATTTCACCAGAGATTGAACACTGCCTGTTCTTTTATGAAGAATGGCGCGATCGGGAGGCTATTGATCTGCATTTTCAGCAAGATTACTCGAAAGCGATCAGCAAGAACCTGACTGCGTGGGCAATGAATAAGGTGAAAATAGGCTTTCACCATGTCCTGGATTAGCGTGCTAGATCGGCTGCTCGTGAGATTGGCCAGTATGCTGTTTTCAGTGTTACAGTATCCTCAAGTAGCTGTGGTAAGAATTGACTTCAACCGTTAGATAACAGCCTTTAGACAGCCGCCTTTTGATAGCAACTTTTAATAGCAACTTTTAATAGCAACTTTTAATAGCAACCCTGACTAGCACATGGAGAGCACAACAATGGCCATCGATTTTGATGTAGATCCGGAATTTCAGGTACAAATTGACTGGGTAAAAAAGTTCGTCAGCGAAGAGGTAGAGCCACTCGATCATTTTATGCGCGTGGGCGAGGACAAGCAGGGTAATCCGCTGGACGAAGACAGCATGAAGGCCGTTCGTGCCTATATCAAGAGCTTGCAAGCACAAGTTAAAGCACAGGGCCTGTGGGGCTTTCACTTAGGTGAGGATCTAGGTGGGCCGGGGCTTGGCCAGGTAAAGCTATGCCTGCTGAACGAAATTCTGGGTCGAACGCGCATGGGGCCAACGGTCTTCGGTTGTCAGGCACCAGATACCGGCAACATGGAATTGATCGCTCACAATGGTACTGAGGCGCAGAAAAAGAAGTATCTTGAACCTTTGCTGGCGGGTGAAAAGCGCTCTGCATTTTCCATGACGGAACCCCACGCCGGTGAACCCGGTGAATTCAAATGCATGGCTGTGCGCGATGGTGATGAATGGGTGTTGACCGGCGAGAAATGGTATACCTCGAATGGTGCAGGCGCAGACTTTTTGATTGTGATGGCGATCACGGCGCCAGACAAGCCTTTGCTGGAGCGCGCCTCCATGTTTCTGGTGGACAGGAACATGGCTGGTGTCGAGATCGTCAGAGACGTTCACGGGTTCGGTACGCCCATTGAAATGAAATACGATGACAGCAAGCGTCGTCTGGGTGGCCACGCCTATATTAAATATGACAACGTTCGCCTGCCTATCGATGCATTGTTGGGTGAAGAGGGTGGCGGCTTTGTGGGCTCCCAAACTCGCTTGAGTGGCGGCCGAGTGCACCATGCGATGCGCGCCGTGGGTGTCTGTCAGTATGCTCTGGATATGGCTTGCGAGCGGGCCCTGAGTCGTCGAACCAAGGGCGAGCGCCTGGCCGACAAGCAAATGGTGCAGGCGGATCTTGCTGAATCTTTTATCCAGCTGAAGCAATTTCGCTTACATGTGCTCTATACGGCGTGGCTGATTGACAAGACCGGTAAGTACACTCGAGAAATTCGCAAAGAAATAGCAGCGATCAAAATTTCAGCAGCGAAAGTGAATCACGATATCGTTTATCGTGCCATTCACTTGCATGGTGCGCTGGGTATGTCGAATGAAACGCCCCTTGGTGACATGTGGATGTCTGCGCCTTATATGGGGATCATGGATGGGTCTTCAGAATCTCATGCGGCGAACCTGGCGAAACTGATGTTGCGAGATTATGAAGCTTGCGATGACCTGTTTCCCACTTACCATATTCCTAAGCTAGTGGCGAAGGCTCAGGATAAATTTGAGCAGGTGATTGCTGATTATCTAGAAAAGTAGGCTAGAGAAATAGTCGACTCTCACCTGTCCTTATGGCGATGGCGCGAGTAAGAGGCTGGCCGCGAGGTTCACCTTTTGCTCGTTATTGGACTTGCTGATTACCAGCCATTGCAAGACGGTATTAACGTACGACTAAGAAAGCGATCCCCTTTATGAAACCATTAGCTGGCGTGACAGTATTGGAATTTTCCACCATGATCACCGCGTCCTTCGCCGCCATGATGATGGCAGAGCAGGGGGCTTCCGTGATCAAGGTCGAGCCCATTGAGATGGGTGACCCGATGCGCTATATCGGCGCCAGCAAGGCTGGTATGTCGGCGTTGTTCGCGAACTGCAATCGCGGTAAAGAATCTATCAGGGTTAACTTGAAGGATGCCGCTGGCCAAGCGTTGATTCGTCGCTTGATACCTGATGTAGATATTGTGATTCATAACTTTCGTACCGGCGTGATGGACAAACTGAATCTGGGCAGCGAACAACTGCGCGCCATTAATCCACGGTTGATCTATATGGCGATCTCTGGATTCGGCCATCAAGGACCCTTAGGCAGTGCGCCTGCCTACGACCCTATTATTCAGGCCCATGCTGGCATGACTGCGGCCCAGGGGCTTGGCACGCCGGTTTTTATTCGTAATTTGGTCTGTGACAAGATCACCGCCTATACCGCCTGCCAAGCAGTGACCAGTGCCTTGTATTTGCGCGAGAAAACCGGTGACGGTCAGCATATCGACCTGTCGATGTTGGATTCGGGGTTGTTCTTTTTATTCCCTGATGCGTTTATGAATCATACCTTGTTGGATGACGACATCGATCCACAGCCACTCCTGTCTGATCTGATCTATGAACTCACATTAACCGCCGATGGTGGTCTGACGTTTTCCGCCGGCGTTGAAAAACAACGCAATGGTATGCTCAGGGCAGTTGGCCTTGAGGCTCTGATCGAGGATCCCCGATTTCAGACGCCAGAGGGG
>JABMOJ010000268.1 GCA_013204195.1 SAR86 cluster bacterium | reverse complement strand
GGTTCAGGCATCCGCGCCAATGCCAAAAGCAACACCTCATCGATCCACTTAACCGGTTTAATGTCAAGATCACGCTTGATGTTGTCTGGTATCTCTTTCAAATCACGCTTATTCTCATCGGGGATCAAAACCGTTTTAATGCCACCACGATGAGCCGCAAGTAACTTTTCTTTCAACCCGCCAATCGGCAAGACTTGACCTCGCAGTGTAATCTCACCGGTCATGGCAACGTCAGCACGAGCAGGTATGCCGGTCAGCACAGAGACCAATGCCGTGCATAGCGCGATACCTGCGCTCGGGCCATCTTTCGGTGTCGCCCCTTCTGGCATATGGACGTGCAAGTCGTATTTTTCATGAAAATCGGCCGATATACCCAATGCGGCTGCTCGACTTCGCACCACCGTCATCGCAGCCTGAATAGACTCCTGCATAACATCACCCAACGACCCCGTCTTCGTCATCACGCCCTTACCAGGCATTACTGCGGCCTCAATGGTCAGCAACTCACCGCCGACACTGGTAACCGCCAAACCAGTCACTTGGCCAATCTGGTCCGCTTCTTCCGCTTTGCCATAGCTAAACTTTTTAACCCCCGAATATTGCTCTAGTTCACCACAGCCAATGATCAATTGCTCGGCCTGTTCGCCAGCACCATCAAGGTCGCGGGCTTTGACGACCTTTCGACACAACTTGGCAATCTCACGCTCCAGACCCCGCACACCCGCCTCACGAGTATAATAACGAATGAGGTCCCGAACGGCTTCTTCCTTGATCTCTAATTCACTTTCTTTTAGCCCGTTGTTGGCTAGCTGCTTACGCACTAGGTAACGCATGGCGATATTAAGTTTCTCATCCTCGGTGTAACCCGGGATACGTATCACTTCCATACGATCTAGCAGTGGTGCGGGAATATTCATGGTGTTGGAGGTGCAAATGAACATGACCTCAGACAGGTCATAGTCAACCTCAAGATAATGATCATTAAAAGAGTTGTTCTGTTCCGGGTCCAGAACCTCCAGCAAGGCTGACGCCGGGTCACCGCGATGGTCCTGTCCCATCTTGTCAATCTCATCGAACAGGAACAACGGATTACGCGTTCCGCTCTTCGATAGCTTCTGAACGATTTTTCCTGGCATCGAACCGATATAGGTTCTTCGGTGACCACGAATCTCAGCCTCATCGCGCACACCGCCCACAGCCATTCGCACAAATTTGCGATTCGTCGCCCGGGCAATAGACTCGCCTAGCGAGGTTTTTCCAACCCCAGGCGGGCCCACTAGGCACAACACGGGACCCTTTATCTTGCGAACACGACGTTGTACTGCGAGATATTCGAGGATACGGTCCTTAACCTCTTCAAGTCCGTAATGATCGGCATTCAGCACTGCCTCAGCCTCAGCAATATCTGTTCTGACCTTGGAGCGCTTCTTCCAGGGTACACCAAGCATCCAGTCGATATAGCTGCGAACGACGGTAGCCTCGGCCGACATCGGCGACATCATTTTGAGCTTGCCGAGTTCCGCCGTGGTCTTGTCACGCGCCTCCTTTGGCATACCTGACGCCAGCAGTCGCTTTTGAATTTCATCTAATTCATTGGGCACGTCATCCATGTCGCCAAGTTCTTTCTGGATCGCCTTCATTTGCTCGTTAAGATAGTACTCGCGCTGACTCTTTTCCATCTGCTTTTTAACCCGGCCGCGAACCCGCTTCTCGACGCCGAACAGGTCTATTTCCGCTTCCAGCAGTTTCATCATATGCTCGACGCGTTCCGCAAGACTCGTCATCTCCAGAATATGTTGCTTCTCATCGAGTTTCAGGCTCATTTGCGACGCGATAGTATCTACCAGCCGGCTCGGATCCTCGACACTGGCGAGGGAAGTCATAATTTCTGGCGGTACCTTTTTACTCAACTGCACATACTGCTCGAACACAGTCATCATCGATCGAACCAGCGCCTCAGCTTCATTGGCATCAATATCGACTTCTTCGATCAAGTCGACATCACCAACGAAAAACGTTTCTTCATCTCTGATTTCTGTAATCTTTGCTCGCTGACCACCTTCGACCAAAATCTTGACGGTCTTATCAGGCAGGCGAATCAACTGCAGTATGGTGGCCACCGTCCCGAATGAATACAGGTCATCTGGACCCGGATTCTCATTCTCAGGGGATCTTTTGGCAACCAGCAGTACCTGCTTGTCTTTGTCATTGATCTGCGCGTGATCGAGGGCGCGAATGGACTTTTCAGTACCGATAAAAAGCGGTTGAACACCGTGGGGATATACCACCATGTCGCGTAACGTGACGACGGGGATATTTTTCATGCTGGCCATAATCTCTCCTGGTCATTAACCGCAACCACGGTCTTTACAACGGTTAACTCGATAAACTTTGAATTTTTGACCGAGTCGTTCAACGCTAGCCGACGAAGGCGAGTGGCGCTGCAAACGAATACTTACCCGGTTGTTAAATCTGTACCTGGCTCTGAATAGCAAAGGGCCAAGACCATCTCAACCTTAGAACATTTACCGTAACCATAGCAAACTTCAAACGCTGACCGCGGTAATCCACAAAAAAAAGGGCCAACGGCCCTTTTTTCAACAGCAACTAAGGCGTCAGCCTTGAGCCGAACTGAGCATGCAGTAAGGGATGTTACTAGCCCCTTAGCCGCTAGATCGCTATCTCTTATTCAGGCATGGCCTTCTGCTGTTCCTGGTTTTCGTAGATCAAGATTGGCTCAGAGACGCCATTAATGACGTTTTCGTCGATAACCACCTTAGTCACGCCTGTCACGGACGGAATCTCATACATGATTTCAAGCAAGACAGACTCGAGAATAGATCTAAGCCCACGGGCGCCGGTCTTGCGCTCCATTGCCTTTTTGGCAATTGCTTCCAATGCGTCCTCGCGGAAATCAATATCAACGCCTTCCATCTCGAACAGCTTTGAATACTGCTTCGTGTAGGCATTTTTTGGCTCTTTAAGAATCCTAACCAGTGCCTCGGCGTCCAACTCATCCAGCGTCGCGATCACAGGTAAGCGGCCAACGAACTCAGGAATTAGACCATAACGGACCAAATCTTCAGGTTCAACCGAGCGTAAGGTATCGCCTAGGTTCTTCTTGTTCGACTCAGTTGCGACATTAGCGCCAAACCCGATACCACTCTTTGCCGAGCGGTTGGTGATCACTTTATCTAGGCCCGAGAAGGCACCACCACAGATGAATAGAATATTCGTCGTATCGACCTGCAAAAACTCTTGCTGCGGATGCTTTCGACCACCCTGGGGAGGTACTGAGGCGACGGTGCCTTCAATCAGCTTCAGTAACGCTTGCTGCACGCCCTCACCGGACACATCGCGAGTGATCGACGGATTGTCAGACTTCCGCGAGATCTTATCGATCTCGTCAATGTATACAATGCCGACCTGGGCTTTCTCTACATCATAGTCACACTTCTGCAACAATTTTTGAATGATATTCTCAACGTCTTCGCCGACATAGCCCGCTTCAGTGAGCGTTGTCGCATCCGCAATGGTAAACGGAACATCCAACAGTCGCGCTAGCGTCTCAGCAAGCAAGGTCTTGCCCACCCCTGTAGGCCCGACCAACAAAATATTACTCTTCTGTAATTCGACGTCGTCTTTCTTACCCGAGTAGTTCAATCGCTTGTAGTGATTGTAAACGGCAACAGACAACACTTTTTTCGCCCAGTGCTGACCAATCACATACTCGTCAAGGATATCTTTGATTTCCTGTGGCGTCGGTAGTTTTTTCTTCTCGCCCTCGTCACTAGTTTCCTGTAATTCTTCACGGATGATGTCATTGCATAACTCGACGCACTCATCGCAGACATAAACAGAAGGTCCAGCAATTAATTTGCGTACTTCATGCTGACTTTTTCCGCAAAAATTACAATGCAGCAATTTACCATCGCCATTGTTATCGTCGTGATCGTCAGCCATTAATCCACCTCATTCCAATCTGTTTTGCGCAATCGAGTGACCAAGGCCCTTAGGCTTGTGGAGGAGGCTAAGGCTCTGCCTAGCCATCTCGATTACGCGATAAATAGTATCTAAATCCTCTACGGATTTGAACTCTAAAGCTTACCTACTGGCGTTTAAACCGACGCCAGCGGTGTGCGCGGTTCTTGCACTTTATCAATTAAGCCATAAGACGCGGCTTGCGCGGCAGTCATAAAGTTATCACGTTCAGTGTCACTGGCGATTTGCTCAATGGTCTGCCCCGTGTGCAATGCCATGATTTCGTTCAAACGGCCTCGCAAGTACAGTATTTCTTTTGCCTGAATCTCAATATCACTGGCTTGGCCCTGGGATCCACCGCTAGGCTGATGGATCATAACCCGCGAGTTAGGCAAACAGTAACGCTTGCCTTGAGCGCCGCCGGCGAGCAATAACGCGCCCATGCTGGCGGCTTGGCCGATGCACATGGTGCTGACATCACAGTTAATAAACTGCATGGTGTCATAAATCGCCAGACCCGCGGTCACAGATCCGCCTGGTGAGTTGATGTAAAGTTGAACATCTTTGTCAGCATTTTCGGATTCTGCGTGAAGCAACTGAGCAACCACTAAATTCGCGACGTTATCGTCAATTGGACCGACAATAAAGATGATCCGCTCTTTCAGGAGCCGAGAGTAGATGTCGTAGGACCGCTCTCCCCTAGCCGTCTGTTCCAAAACCATGGGTATTAACCCCAGGCTTGTGGTCGTCGAAAGCCGATCGTCAAATATATTGCTCATTCGCACCTCGTAATTTTTCTGGATTGGGTGACCGTTAATCTGAATGAAAATTAACCAGTCTGCCGATCACCTGCCATTAATTGAGTAGCGGGTCCTGCTATTCCGACGCAGACCCTGCTCTGTCTAACCTAATATTGCGTCATCCCGCCAAAACTTCAATGCTTAGGCAGTAAAAAAAGTCTTTTTGAGCCCCGCCCATACCCGCATTACTGGCCGGGTTAAGTCTCTATCGGCTAGGCTTTTGACGCATCATTATCAACAGTATCAACAGCATCGGCGGCCTCTGCGGTCGCTTCAGCATCTTCTTCTGGCAGCGGTGCTGGCGTAGGTTTGATAGCATCATCATAGCCCATGGCCAAGTCACTCACCTTGGCGCCAGCCAAGATAGCATCGATCACTTGATCTTCGAGTACCAGGTTCTGAATTTGGTTCAGCTGCTGTTCATTCGAGTAATAGTAATTGATAATTTCTTGAGGGTCTTCATAGGAGCTGGACATTGTTTCGATCATGGTCTTGACCCGATCTTGGTCAACCTCCAGCTTCTTTTGCTCGACGATGGCGTTAACCATCAAGCCCAACTGAACGCGTTTGGTCGCCTGCGCTGTGAACATCTCAGCCGGCAGTATCGATGGGTCAATTTTCTGGTTTCCGCCGAATTGTTGAACCGCTTCCTGACGCATACGGTCGACTTCAGAATTGACCAGCGCGCTAGGCACTTCAACGGCATTCGTCTCTGCAAGGCCGTCCAGGACCTGGTTTTTGACCTTACTTTTGATAGCTGCTGCCAGTTCCTTTTCCATGTTACCAAGGACCTCTAGACGGAAAGTCGTCAAATCAGCATCTTTGGTACCAAACTTCTCGAAAAACGCGGCGTCTAAGACGGGCAATGTTGGCTCAGCAACCTTATTAATCATCATCTTGAAAGTCGCTTCTTTACCTGCGAGCTGCGGTGCCTGGTAGCCCTCAGGAAAAGTCACCTGAATGTCCTTGCTCTCACCAGCCTTACAACCCAGCAAACCTTCTTCGAAACCAGGAATCATGCTGTTACTACCAAGCACGATATCGGAGCCTTCGGCCTTGCCACCCTCAAACGCTTCACCATCGACGAAGCCTTCG
>JABMOJ010000267.1 GCA_013204195.1 SAR86 cluster bacterium | reverse complement strand
TTAGCCATCATCGACAAGCGTCGGCCGCGGGCGAACGAGTCGGAAGTGATGCATATTATCGGCGACGTGAGTGGCCGCACCTGTTTACTGGTTGATGACATGGTGGATACGGCCGGGACCTTATGTGCTGCCGCTAATGCGTTGAAGCTCAATGGCGCGACCAAGGTTGTCGCGTACTGCACTCACGCCGTGTTATCGGGTAACGCGATCAAGAACATCAGTGCGTCAAGCATGGACGAGTTGGTTGTGACGGACACTATCCCGTTGAGTCCAGAGGCCAAGGCTTGCAAGAAAATTCGGCAACTCAGTATTGCCGATGAATTAGCAGAGTCGATCCGTCGAGTCAGCAACGAAGAGTCCTTGAGTGCACTCTTCACCAAAAGAATTCAACCCGTGCTCTTCTAGGTCCTATCTGGATTGATTGAGAGTGTGGGATGTTTAATACCCAATAATGGGCAATAGAAAACGTCAGGTTTTACGGTCGCGGTAATAGCTGGCGTGGATTTTAGGAGAACTAAAATGGCACAAGAATTTGAATTGAATGTTGAACCGCGAGCTGACTTGGGGAAAGGTGCGAGCCGCCGCCTGCGTCGCTTGAACGACCTGGTACCAGCTATCATTTATGGTGGTGGTGAAGAACCTACTGCAATCACATTGTCACATAAAGATATTCACCGGGCCTGTGAAAATGAAGCGTTTTTTGCGCACATCATCAAGCTGAAAAGAGCCGATGGTGGAGTCGACAACGCCATTATCAAGGCGCTGCAGCGTCACCCAGCGAAGGATCGCATTATGCATGCGGATTTTCTTCGCGTGCAGATGGACCATGAAATCACTGTCGAAGTTCCGTTCCACTTTCTGAACGAAGACACAGCTATCGGTGTCAAGCAGGATGGCGGCATGGTCTCTCATGTCATGTCCTCGGTCACTATCGCTTGTTTGCCCGCAGACCTGCCTGAATTCATCGAAGTTGATGTGCAGAACTTGGGCCTGGGTGATTCGATCCATATGAATGAGATCGTTCTTCCCAAGGGTGTCACCATTCCTGAGCTTGCTTTGGGTGATGATCACAATCAGGTTGTTGTTTCTGTCAACGCATCTCGTGCGACGATTGAAGCTGATGCTGCTGCTGAAGAAAGTGATGGCGCCGCTGCAAAAGACAGTACTGAAGACTAACGATCGAGCTACCGGGCTAAGTCAATGAGCACACCACTTCGTCTCATTGTTGGAGTTGGCAATCCGGGAGAGCAGTACGCGCGAACCAGACACAATGCCGGTGTCTGGTTCGTTTCTCGATTTGCAGAGCAACAGGGCGCACAGTTCAAAAACGAAAAGAAATTTTTCGGCCACGTTGCAACCATCAATTATCAACAAAACGAACTTCGCCTACTGATTCCTAAGACCTTTATGAATGAGAGCGGCAAAGCCGTGGGCGCGATTGCGAATTTTTATAAAATCAATCCGCAAGACATCCTGGTGGCCCATGATGAATTGGATCTTCCGTCAGGAAGTATTCGCTTTAAGCAGGGCGGCGGTCTCGCCGGCCATAATGGTTTGCGAGACATCACTCGAGCGCTGGGTGGTAATCAGGATTTCAACCGACTGCGGATTGGTGTTGGCCATCCAGGGGCTAAGACAGACGTCATTGGCCATGTGTTGAGCACCGTCAGTCCTACCGATGAAAAGTTGATTCAGCAGTGTATTGACGAGGCCCTGGCACTCATGCCCGTGGCGGCTCAAGGTGAATGGGAGCAGGCCATGAATGCCTTAAATGGCTTTAGCGCCAGCTGAGCAAGTGCGTACCTAACAAGTTTGAAATAGCCGCTGGCGGGTTTCTGGCGCCAGCAAAGATTTGATTCACCAAAAGGAAATTTTCCATGGGCTTTAATTGTGGCATCGTTGGCCTCCCTAATGTCGGTAAATCGACGCTTTTCAATGCCCTGACCAAGGCCAGTGTTGGTGCTGAGAATTTTCCGTTCTGTACCATTGAGCCAAACTCCGGGGTCGTTGCCATGCCTGACCCGCGGCTCAACAAACTGGCCGAGATCGTCAAACCGCAACGGGTCGTGCCCACCAGCATGGAGTTTGTTGACATTGCCGGCCTGGTGGCAGGTGCCTCGAAAGGTGAAGGCCTGGGTAACAAATTTCTGGCGAACATTCGCGAGACCGATGCCATCGCCCACGTCGTGCGTTGTTTCGAAGATGAGAATGTAACGCATGTCTCTGACAGCGTCGATCCGGCTCGTGACATTGAGGTGATCAACACGGAGCTGCAGTTGGCAGACCTCGACTCGGTGGAAAAGGGTATTTATCGCTTCAGCAAGACCATCAAGAGTGGCGACAAAGAAGCCATTGCGCGGGTTGCGTTTCTAGAGCTTCTGCAAGCTCATATCAACCTTGGCAATCCGGCGCGAACCTTTGCGTTTACCGATGATGAACGAGCCCTCGTGCGAGAGCTGCATCTGCTTACAAT
>JABMOJ010000266.1 GCA_013204195.1 SAR86 cluster bacterium | reverse complement strand
TGAGGATGCGGTTGATAGTGGCGTGATCATGGACATCGATGTGCCAACAGTGCCCGTCATCGTCAAGGGCGAGCGAGGTGCGCTTGACCAGATGGTGAGCAACTTGTTGGAAAATGCGATTAAGTATTCGCGCCAAATCGATGGCCAAGTGCACCTGCGTTTAGCGGTTCAAGCTGACGTTGCCATCATTGGAATCGAGGATGATGGCATCGGGATTCCCGCTGAAGAGCAACAAAGAATCTTTGAGCGCTTCTACCGAGTTGACCGAGCGCGGTCCCGCGAGCAGGGCGGGACCGGTCTGGGCCTATCTATCGTCAAACATGTTGCCCAGTCTCACAGAGGTAGCGTCTCGGTGACGAGTAAGATCGGTGCAGGGTCGATATTCGTTGTGCGTCTGCCGATTGCCCGTAGTGGTCAATCGGCTAGCTCGCCGGCGGTCGGTGGTTGATGGCTGGGTCACAACTGGCGAAGAATTTCACGGGCTGCATGGTGTCCTGGTAGGCCGCTGACGCCGCCCCCAGGATGAGTCCCGGCGCCGCAGAGATAAAGGCTATCAATCTCTGTCTTGTATTGTCCCATGCCGAGCATTGGTCGGGCAGAGAATAGTTGGTCAAGACTGAGTCGGCCGTGGAAAATATCGCCGCCGATTAGGCCAAATTTTTGCTCAAGATCCCAGGGTGAATGAATCTGACGGCCAATCACTCGCTCTGTGAATCCCGGAGCATAGGCGTTGACGGTGTCGATGATTAAGTCCGCCACAGACTCTCGATGCTGGTCCCAATTAGCACCAAGCCCCGGATCGAATTGCTGGCAAAACAGGCTGGCGACGTGTTGGCCCGCCGGTGCCAGTCCGGGATCAATGATGCTTGGAATTAGCATCTCGACGATGGGTGCCGCAGACCAGCCGTGCCGACGTGCATCGGTATAGGCCTGGTCCATATATTCAAGGGAGGGAGCCATGATGATGCCGGCTTCCAGGCAGCCGGGAATAGTCCGGGCGGTAAATTCAGGCAGCCTGTCGAGGGCAACATTCATGCGGAATGTGCCGCTCTGGCACTTGTAATCCGCAAAATGACTCAGCACGTCCGCGCTGACATCGGCCGGGTCCAGCAAGGTTTCAAACAGCAGCTTGGGATTCACGTTGGCGATCACCAGGTCGGCTTTGATCGCACTGCCATCTTGCAGATGCACTGTGCTGGCGCGCCCACCTTTGACCTCCACGCGACTGACCTCCGCATCAGTCTGGATGGTAACACCGCGAGCCAGGGCCTCCGCTGCCATGGCTTGGGTAATAGCGCCCATACCACCTACCGCGTGGCCCCAGATACCTGACTTGCCGTTGACCTCGCCGACCACATGGTGCAACAAAACATAAGCCGAGCCAGGCGAATAGGGGCTGGCAAAGTGCCCGACAATGGCATCAAAGCCCAATAATGACTTGATCACATCAGACTCAAACATATCATCCAGCAGTTCGCCGGCACTGACAGAGAATAACTTTAACAAGAAGCGTTTTTGCCGGTTATTCAGCTGGCGAAACACCCGGCTCAGGCTAAACAACTTCAGCAGGTCGCCAAAGCCAATATCCATTAGGTTCGGCGGCGTCAAGAGCATGATGTCTTTGACAACGGGGACAACCTCGTCCAGCAGGCGATAATACTCAGCGAGCTGCTGGGCGTCGGCCTGAGAAAACTGGGCCAAATCCTTCGCTGTGTCTTTGAGTTCCGGGTGGCTCACCAGGCTCCGTCCATCAGGCATCGGCAGGTAGTTGTTGAAGCGCCGAGGAAGAATTTTGAGCCCGTGTTGGTGTAGGTTCAGGTCGGCGATAATTTTCGGATGCAGCAGGCTCACCGTATAGCTCGCCACGGAATTGCGGAATCCTGGATGAAACTCCTCTGTGACTGCGGCCCCACCGACAATGCTGCGGCGCTCCAGGATCGTCACTTGGACACCGGCTTTAGCAAGATAGGCCGCGCAAACTAGGCCGTTGTGCCCGCCACCAATAATTACTGCGTGTTGACTCATGACGTGACTCTTATGTTGGGTTGTCGGATATTTATCGTCAGCGGGCAATAATACCCGAATGTGCTGCTTGTGTTTTGACTCAGTCGAGGCTGTTGGTGTATTGTACGCGCGCTCTGCAAGGCGCTCCTACACTGGGCCAGCGTGATGACAGTAGACGCGGACCCACCTACTATGCCCGATTCTCTTGCTGATGAGACGCAAGTCCTTGAAAAACCCCAGTTAAGTATCTGGCAGCTCGCCTGGCCGGCGATTATCAGTAATTTGTTGTTCTCTGTGATCGGCCTCGTGAGCATCAAAATTGTCGGTTCTCTCGGCGCCTCAGCAGTCGCGTCCGCGACCACAGGTAATCGGATATTTTTTGCCCTTCAAGCCATTATGATGGCGATCTCAGCAGGCACGACAGCCATGGTAGCACGATCTGTCGGTGCCAAAAATTATACGGAAGCCGCAAAGGTAACCAGCGTGTCACTCTGGATAGGCAACGTGGTTGCTGTGTTTTTGATGATCCCGTGCATTATCTTTGCCCGTGAGATGGCCGGTGTCTTTGGCCTGGATGAGACAACAACCGTGGATGCCGCGAGGTTTATTCAGTGGATCAGTGTCTTCAATGTGGCCTTCGCCATCAATATGATTCTCAGCGCCTCGTTGCGCGCGGCGGGAGATACCCGCACACCGTTATGGATTGGCGTGCTCACCAACGTCGTCAATGTGGCGCTGGTTTATTGGCTGGTATTTGGTGGTTATGGTATTCCGGCCATGGGCGTCGCCGGGGCTGCTATCGCTAATGGTCTGTCGTTCACTCTGGCGGCGATGGTCTATTTGGGTCTGTGGTATGGCGGGCGATTAAAGGTTGGCGTGGGTGGCCGCGGTTCCATGACGGAAAAACGTGTCCGTCAGTTGATCGATATTGGTTATCCAGCCGGCGTTGAGCAGCTGGTGTTTCAGTTGGGTTTTCTCGCTTTTCTGTGGCTGGTGGGATACTACGGCACCGCGGCATTTGCGGCTTACGGTATAGGCGTGCAGATACTGTCATTGTCATTTGTGGTGGGGTTCGGCTTTTCTATCGCTGGGGCAACCCTGGTGGGCCAGCATATGGGCGCTAAAGATCCTCAAGGTGCGATGC
>JABMOJ010000265.1 GCA_013204195.1 SAR86 cluster bacterium | reverse complement strand
GTTTTGATCTTAATGAATTCCCCCGGACTGGCTGATTTTTCTGCAGACACATTATCCCAAAGTTCGAAGATTTCATCTCGAAGCTGAGATTCAGGCAACAGGCGGCCATTATCTGCTGTGATTTTCCAAGGGTTCGTGGTGTTGCGCGCGAATAATTTAACTTCTGGTGAAATGAGCGCAGTCATGTCGGTCAGCGGAAAGTGGGTCAGGCGGCTGGCTATAATTTCATGCTGGCGGCCTCCGCTGGTCGCGAACTGAGTGATTTTAGCGTTCAGCATGTAAAGGTCTGGGTCATTTCGCCCAATGGTGGCCTCGTTGTCTGCCGAATCTTCTTGATCGAGAAGCCAATTGGTTGCTACTGCGAACAGGCCCGCGAGTATGAATAAGAGGATATTTCGAGTTGTATACATAATGAATAGCTTAGGTTGATTGATCATTAAGGCTGATTCTTACGGGTTTCAATCGTTGTAAGAAGCATTCTCGGTATCATTTTGAGTGTATTAAGGTGTTAGTCTGTAGTGTGCACTGGTAATTGAAAAGGGAATATCTCTCGGGTTCGAGTCAGCGATACAACGCTTTGTGGACTGTAGATGTTGCTTGAGTCAGTATCAAGGCAATCCTTTTGCCTGTGTCATGCGAAAAATCAAAAGTCGACATGCTAAGAGTTATGTCGCCAGCCAAATTTTGTTAATATGTTTGCCACCCCAAGGAGAACGGTTCCGGGGCTGATGCCGCCAGAATTGATCCAGATGATTCCCCAAGAATGAATAATGATGTCAATAACGCCACCGAAGATCACATCACTATCAGTGATGTGGTCTTTAGTCGTGGCCGCCGCAGAATTTTTGACGGGATTTCGCTGCAAGTACCGAGAGGTAAGATCGTCGGCATTATGGGGCCGAGCGGCACGGGAAAGACTACGCTGCTGCGTCTTATCGGTGGGCAGTTGCGGCCGGAGCGCGGCATCGTCGAGGTTGATGGGCGGCGGATTCCGCAATTGTCTCGCAAAGAATTGTTTGATGTGCGCAAGTCGATGGGCATGTTGTTCCAAAGTGGTGCGCTGTTCACCGACTTGTCGGTGTTTGATAACGTGGCCTTTCCGTTGCGAGTTCATACCGATCTGCCCGATGATATGATTCGGGATCTGGTGCTGATTAAACTTCAGTCTGTCGGCCTGCGGGGTGCAAGTGAGTTATTTCCTGGCGAGTTGTCCGGTGGCATGAATCGTCGGGTGGCGTTAGCGCGAGCGATCGCCCTTGATCCGCGGTTGATCATGTACGATGAACCCTTTGCGGGTCTGGACCCCATTGCTCTAGGTGTGGTTGTTCAGTTGATCAAAACCCTGAACCATGTTTTTGGTATGACCAGTATCATCGTGTCTCATGATATTCATGAAACGGCGAGCATCGCGGATCTTATTTATGTCATTTCAGACGGCAAGGTGATTGGGTCTGGCGCGCCGCAGGAGCTCTTCAAGGAAGATTCACCGCGCATTCAGCAATTTATCAAAGGACTGCCGGATGGCCCGGTACCGTTCCATTACCCGGCCACAGACTTTCGTGATCAGCTGCTGAATCGCGACATCTCCAATCACTCAGTATTCAGGTAAGCCATGCTCGCGAATATCCGTCATCTTGGGCAATATGGCATCGACCTGCTCACTGCGCTGGGCCGGGCCGGCAGTATCTGGTGGCAGGCAATTTGGCGCCGTCCGCGTCTTGCCAATGCGCACCTAGTGTTTCGCCAGATCTATCAGTTAGGCGTGCTTTCCGTTGTCATTACGGTATTGTCTGGCTTCTCCATCGGCGCGGTGCTGGCATTGCAAGGCTATAACCAACTCGTCAACTATGGCTCGGAAAGTGCCCTAGGACTGGGTGTTGCGTTGGTGTTGGTGATGGAGATTGGCCCGGTGGTCTCTGGGTTGTTATTTGCGGGGCGAGCGGGCTCAGCAGTGACGGCAGAAATTGGACTAATGAAAGCCACGGAGCAGCTCAGTAGTATGGAAATGATCGGTGTTGATCCATTGCAACGGATCGTCGCGCCGCGGCTTTGGGCCGGATTTATTTCCATGCCGATTTTAGCCTTGATGTTCAGTGTCGTCGGTATTTGGGGCTCGTCACTGATTGGTGTGGATTGGCTGGGTGTTTACGAGGGGGCTTTCTGGTCAACCATGCAGGATGGTGTGGACTTTCACAGTCATGTCCTCAAAGGGATTATAAAATCTGTCGTATTTGGTTTGGTTGTCACTTGGATTGCAGTTTACCAGGGCTATGAGGCAGAGCCTTCCTCAGAGGGTATCTCCAGGGCAACCACGCGGACTGTCGTGCATTCATCCGTCGCGGTATTAGTGTTGGATTTTTTCTTGACGCTGGTCATGTTCAATTTTTAAACAAATCTTTCAAGGGTTAGTGTCATGCAGATGAGAACAATAGAAATAGTGGTTGGCGCCTTCATGCTCGCCGGTCTGATTTCTTTGGCTGTGTTGGCGATTCGAGTCAGCGGTTTCAATGTGGGTGCGGAGGCAAATACCTATAACGTTTTTGCGAAATTTGAAAATGTTAGCGGTCTGGTGGTGCGTGCCAAAGTGAGTATCGCAGGCGTTATCGTGGGGCAAGTGGCCGAAATCAGCCTTGATCAAAAAAGTTTCACGGCTCTTGTTCGTATGGAAATTGATTCAGATGTGGCCGAGCTCAGTATCGACTCAACAGCGGCGATATTGACTGAGGGGCTGCTGGGCGGGAAGTTTATTGGATTAACCATCGGTGCTGATGAAAGCTATCTGAAAGAGGGCGCCTATATTACCGATACGCAATCATCGATTGTCCTTGAGGACATGATCGGCAAGTTTTTAATGAAACAGTTTTAAAGGTTATCGACATGAAAAATTTAACTAAGCTAGGTTTGCTGTGTTGTTGTTTGTTTTTGGGCGTTAGTGCTCTGGCCAGCATCAAGCCTGCGCAGCAAGCGGTTCAGGAAGCGACGGATCAGTTGCTGACGAGACTCGTCCAAATTCAGCCGTTGTATGTCGGTGATCCAGATCAATTCTTTGCTGAAGTTGATGTCACGCTGGGGCCTTTTGTTGACTTCAGTGGTTTCTCCAAAGGGGTCATGGCGAAATACTATCGGCGCGCTACCGATGCGCAAAAGACTCGATTCGAAACGGTTTTTCGCCGTGGACTGGTGCGCACCTATGCCAAGGCACTGGTGGAGTTTGATAATCAGCGAGTGGAGTTTGTGGACAGTACCGCGGCGGAAAGTGAGCCCGACCGTGCCTCTGTTGACTTGAAAATTTACGGACAAGAAGGAGCGATTTACGCGGTTAATTACAATCTGGTCCTGCTCGGCAGCGATTGGAAGTTGCGAAACGTGACAATCGAAGGGATCAATATCGGACTGCAGTTTCGCTCACAATTTGCGGCCTATATGGATAAGTTCGGCAACGATATTGATAAAGTCATCAATAATTGGTCCGTAGATGTCTGAGCTGAGTTTGCTGCGTATTGGCGACAATCAACATTTGATGGTCGAAGGTGATTTGAATGTTGATACAGTTGCTCGTCTCAAAGACGAGGGCATAGCCCTGATCAACAAGTTGCAAAGCCCGGTGCTTGTGGATTTGACGGGCGCTCGGGTTCAAGGGTCGGCGGCCGTCGCATTGTTGATCGCTTGGCAGCGCCATTGTGTTCAGCGGCACTGGGTTGTGCGATTTATCAATGCTTCAAGCCGGCTGTTAGAAATCGCAGCAGCCTGCGATGTCGAGGAAATTCTGGCTTTTGCCGATTCTTGAGTAGGGCGCTGGTTAACGAGGCTCAGGCGTGGGGCCGACCGCTGGAGTGTTTTCGAGACCTTCGTGCTATTATCGCCGCGCAAGTCAATGAGATGAAATCACATGAATGAAAAGGAAATTCGCACGCTGTTGATTGCTGGTTTACGCGACAGCGAGATTGAGCTGCAGGCGGAAGGCAATAAAATCAGTCTGGTGCTGGTGACTGAGCAATTTTCTGGCCTGAGCCGGGTGAAGCGTCAGCAGCTGGTCTATAAGTTGCTCGATCAAAAAATCAGTTCCGGAGAGATTCATGCTGTCACGATGCGTTGTCTGACGCCGGCAGAACGAAATAACGTAGCATAGGTGATTGAATGGATAAGTTATTAATACGCGGCGGTGCTCGCCTTGAGGGTGAGTTGCGAGCCTCGGGCGCCAAAAATTCAGCGGTACTGATG
>JABMOJ010000264.1 GCA_013204195.1 SAR86 cluster bacterium | reverse complement strand
CCTGGGTAGTAGTAGTAAGGAGCAACTTTGTTAAAGCCCAACTTTTGATCGTCGTAAGGACCAACCCACTCGACAGCATCAATGGTGCCTTTTTCCAAAGCTTGGTAAATCTCGCCGCCTGGAATGTTTTGTGGCACGCCGCCGATTTTCCCAATGATTGTGCCGCCGAAACCACCGATACGCATCTTCAGGCCTTGCAGGTCCTCGAGAGAATTGATTTCCTTATTAAACCACCCAGCCATTTGCACGCCGGTATTGCCCCCAGCCAGAGGGATCAAGTTGAACGGCGCATACAGCTCTTCCCACAGTGCCATGCCGCCACCGTGTAACAACCAGCCATTCATTTCTTGGGCCGTCAAGCCAAAGGGCACCGCGGTAAAAAATGATGCTGCTGGCAGCTTACCCTTCCAGTAGTAAGCCGCACCATGGCCCATCTCGACATTACCCAGAGACACCGCATCGAAGACACCCATCGCCGGCACCAGTTCACCCGCACCGTAGACCGTAATATTCAGTCGACCATTGCTCATCGTCGAAATCATCTCTGCCATGCGCACGGGCGCAACGCCAAGGCCTGGCAGGTTTTTTGGCCAGGTAGTCACCATCCGCCAATGGTAAATTTTATCTGTCCGAGTCGCGCTGTTTTCTGGCCCCTTTACAGCATCGTTTTCGCCACAACCCGACAAGGCACCGAAGCTAACGAGCATGCAGACGAGCAATATTTTTTTGCACATAATAATGTCCTGATGAAAAGGCTGGCTCAAGCGGGCTGCAGATTCGCGTAAGCCATCATCAACCACTTGCTACCTTCTTGATTGAAGTTGACTTGGATTCGAGCCTGCTTACCCTCACCTTCATAGTTGATCACAACGCCTTCGCCGAATTTAGCATGAACAACTCGCTGGCCTAATTTAAGGTTAGTACCACCCAGTTCGGCATCGGCGAATGACCGCATGCTATTGATATTCACCCGACTCGGCATTGGTCGCGCGGCGCTAAAACTACTGGTATAGGCGGGCCGGCTGATAGATTGTTGCGCCCTGACTTCCTGGACCATTTCACTGGGAATCTCACTGACAAATCGAGACACACGGTTATAGGTTTCTGAGCCGTTGATTCGGCGGGATTCTGCATAGGTCAGATAGAGCTGTTGCATGGCACGCGTAACGCCAACGTAGCAAAGTCTGCGCTCTTCTTCGAGCCGTCCCGGTTCTTCCAAAGACATCTTGTGAGGGAACAAGCCTTCTTCCATGCCGCCGAGAAATACCAAAGGAAACTCAAGACCCTTGGCACTGTGCAGAGTCATCAATTGAACACAATCCTGATGGATATCACCTTGTCCCTCGCCCGACTCCAAAGCCGCATGGTTCAGGAAATCATCAAATAGCGACAATGGCGCTACCTCGTCGGGATCATCAAAGTCGACCCCGGAATCCGGATCAAAGGTTCGCGCCGCAGTAACCAACTCTTGCAGATTCTCAAGCCGAGCTTGACCGCGCTCACCCCGTTCTTTCTCGTAATATTCCCGCAGCTCAGACATCTGTATAACGATTTCACAAAGTTCGGCAAGCTCTAAATCTGCTGTTGCTGCATCCATCTCTTCGATCAGCGTAATAAAACCTTGAATGGCATTTTTTGTCCGACCCGTTACTTTGCCCTGCTCCTTGAGCAAGATAGCGGCTTGCCACATAGAGATATTTTGGCTTCTAGCGAGCTGCCGGATCTCTTCGATCGTACGATCGCCAATACCTCGACTCGGCGTATTGACCACCCGCTCGAAAGAAGCATCGGCGTCCTTGTTACCCAGCAGGCGCATGTAGGCCAGGACATTGCGAATCTCCATACGCTCAAAGAACCGCTGACCGCCATAAATCCGATAGGGCAGTTGACTGCGAAGTAGGGCTTCTTCCAGCACCCGTGATTGTGCGTTGGAACGATAAAGGATAGCGCACTCCGTGTAGCTATTACCCTGCGCGACCCAGTCTTTGATGCGCTCGACAATATATCGCGCCTGATCAATCTCGTTAAACGCCGCATACAAATTAATACGCTCGCCGTCGGCCGCTTCAGTCCAGAGTTCCTTACCCAAGCGACCCGCATTTGAGCTAATCAAACCATTAGCGGCCTTGAGAATCGATCCCGTCGACCGATAATTTTGCTCTAGGCGGATCATTTCACTGGCCGGAAAATCAGTGGTGAATTTTTGAATATTTTCTATTTTCGCGCCGCGCCAACCATAGATAGATTGATCATCATCACCAACCACGAGAATGTTATTTCGATCACCGGCGAGTAAACGAATCCAGGCGTACTGAATCGTATTGGTATCCTGAAACTCGTCCACCAGCAGTTGCGAAAATCGTTGTTGATAGTGCTGCAGTAGACGAGGATTGTTCAGCCATAACTCATGAGCCCGAAGCAGCAATTCAGCAAAATCCACCATCCCGCCGCGCTCACAGGCGGTCTCATAGGCCGCATAAATTTGCACGTGCGTTTTGATATATAGATCGCCAAAATCTTCGATATGGCGAGGTCGCAGGCCCTCGTCTTTTTGCGCATTGATGTACCAAAGAGCCTGGCGGGCAGGCCATTTTTTTTCATCCAGATCAAGGCTTGCTAACACGCGCTTTACCAGTCGCAACTGGTCGTCGCCATCAAGGATCTGGAAGTTCTGGTTGAGTTTTGCTTCCTGCCAATGCGCCCGTAACAATCGGTGAGCAATGCCATGAAAGGTGCCGACCCACATGCCCCGCAAGGGAGTTTCCATCAACGACTCTATTCGAGCGCGCATTTCCGCTGCCGCCTTATTGGTGAAGGTCACCGCGAGAATACCGTGAGGGGAAACCCCGTGAGTCTGAATCAGCCAGGCGATTCGGTGAGTCAGCACTCGGGTTTTACCACTGCCGGCGCCCGCCAAAATCAGGTAACTTCCGGTAGGTGCAGACACGGCCTGACGTTGGTACTCATTCAAAGAATCGAGGATATCGGATACAACCAATGTAAATATTTCCCTATGCAAGCATCATGAATGCGCGTTAGTCACACTTTTTTCGAGTAACCTTTTTAGGTTTTTCCCTTATATGAAAAAACTGATATAGAACCTATTCAACCGTAACCGATTTTGCGAGGTTTCGAGGCTGATCTACATCCGTGCCCTTAGCTACCGCCACATGATAAGCCAACAATTGCATGGGTATGGTATAGATAATCGGCGCGATCACCGGGTCACAGTGCGGCATGTGAACAAGGGTAGTGCCGTCCTCGTCAACAAACCGATCTGAGTCACCAAAAACAATCAATTGACCGCCTCTGGCTTTGACTTCCTGTAAGTTAGATTTCAGTTTGTCTAACAGCTCATCGGTGGGGGCAACCGCCACCACGGGCATGCTCGCATCGACTAGGGCCAGCGGGCCATGCTTCAACTCACCACTGGGATAGCCCTCCGCATGAATATAGGAAATCTCCTTGAGCTTGAGCGCACCCTCCATCGCCACGGGATAGTGGGGGCCACGACCGAGAAACAGTGCATGTTGTTTATCCACAAACTGTCGAGCAACAACCTTGATTGCATCATCTAACGCCAGCGCTCGATGGATCTGGGCAGGAACGCTCAGCAATGCCGTCACCAACTTTTGCTCGGCCGCGTCATCCAAACCATGGTACTTGGCAATCACTATCACCAGCATCAACAGATCGGCGAGCTGCGCGGTAAACGCCTTGGTGGAGGCCACACAAATTTCTGGTCCCGCGTGAATCAACAAGCATAAGTCCGACTCTCTGACCAGGCTGCTATCGGCAACATTACACAAGCACAGGCTCGCCACATAGTTCGAGTTTGTCGCATTCCGCAGGGCCGCCAGGGTATCGGCGGTTTCACCTGATTGAGAGATGGTCACCAGCAGCGTACCGGGGATGACGGCAACCTGGCGATAACGAAATTCGCTGGCAACCTCGACACTGCAGGGAATGCCGGCAATTTCTTCAAACCAGTAGCGCGCCACCAGGCCGGTATAATAGCTACTGCCACAGGCCACGATCTGAATCGCCTGGGTTTTCGCAAAAACCGCGCCGGCGTTCACGCCAAAGGCGCTTTCCAGCACATGCTTGGCTGTGACCCGACCTTCTAATGTCGCCGCGACGGTTTCGGGCTGCTCATAAATCTCTTTGGTCATATAGTGGCGATGAGTGCCTTTGTCCGTGGCATCAATGCGCGTATCAATTTGCACCGTTCTTTGCGCAACCGTGGCGGTATTCGTGCCATGAAAGATAATGCCGTCGGCCTGCACTTCGACCATCTCGCCTTCATCCAAAAAGATAAAGCGATCGGTAACTGGGCGCAGGGCTTGAGGATCTGAGGCGACGTAATTCTCACCAATGCCAAGGCCAACAACTAAAGGACTGCCCACCCGAGCTGCCATAATCGACGATGGATAATCCTTATGAATGACCGCCACCGCGTAGGCACCCTTCAGTTTAGCCAACGCTTGGACGACACCCAGACGAAAGTCACCGCAACTGGCGACCTCTTGATGTACCAGGTGGGCGATCACCTCGGTGTCGGTATCGCTAGAAAATATATAGCCAGCAGCCACGAGGGCGATTCGCAGTGGCTCATGGTTTTCGATAATCCCATTGTGGACGACTGCCACATCATTGCTGGAGTGGTGCGGATGCGCGTTGTCTTCCGTCGGCTTGCCATGGGTGGCCCAACGAGTATGGGAAATGCCCAGTTGGCCATCCACCGGCGCCGCTTGCCAGGCGCTCGCGAGCGCCTGGACCTTACCTACTCGACGTAAACGCTGGATCTGGCCGCTGGCATCAATTATCGATAAGCCCGCGGAATCATAACCACGGTATTCTAGGCGCTGCAGGCCTTCCAGTAAGATACCGGCGACATTTCTACGCGTTGCCGCGCCAACAATTCCACACATTTACTTGTCCCTGGGCCCTTGCCAGTTATCGATAGCTGACTGGCGACCACGAGCCACCGCCAACTGCCCTTGTTTAACATCTCGCGTGATGGTTGAGCCGGCAGCCAGCGTCGCGCCGGCTCCGATCGTTATCGGGGCAACTAACGCCGTATTGGAGCCGACAAACACTAAGTCTTCGATCACTGTTTGGTGCTTGTTCACCCCATCGTAGTTACAGGTAATTGTGCCTGCGCCAATATTCACCCCTTGACCGATAATGGCATCGCCTAAGTAACTTAGGTGTGAGGCCTTGCTGCCTTGACCGAGAATGGTGTTTTTGATCTCTACAAAATTACCCACGCGCGCGTCACTCAACAATTGAGTACCCGGTCGCAAGCGCGCGTATGGGCCAACCTGGCCTTGGGTACCGATGCGCGCACCCTCAAGCATGGTAAAGGCCTTAATCTGCACATCATTCGCCAGTTCGGCGTCTCTGATAACACAGTTCGGGCCAATACGGACGTTATCACCCAGCACCACACGACCCTCAAAGATACAGTTGACATCAATATGAACATTACGACCGGTGATCAGCTCACCCCGAATATCGATCCGTTCAGGGTCCGGCAGATGCACCCCCGCCAACATTAATTGATGGGCGCGACGGCGCTGCCAATAGCGTTCGGCAGCGGCCAATTGGGCAAAGTTATTGATGCCTTGAAGCTCTCCCGGATCCTCAGCTTTCACCGGGCTAACGGGTCGACCGGCGTTAGTGGCGATGGCAACGATATCCGTCAGCAGGTATTCACCTTGTTCATTGTCCGTGGTCAGGCTCGCGGTCCAGGTTTTAAGGAGATCGGCTTGAGCCAGCATAACCCCGGTATTCACCTCACGAATCAAGCGCTGCGTAGGGGTGGCATCTCGTTCTTCAACGATCTCGGTGATCGCGCCCGTATCATCACGAATGATCCGCCCATAGTGGCTAGGGTCCGCTTGGTCAACGGTCAGAACCGTCAGCGCCGCAGCGCTTTGCAGCAGTGACCGCAGGGTGTCCGCACTGATCAATGGCCCGTCGCCAGCAAGGATAAGCAGAAGTGAGTTATCACTAACTTTTGGTAGTGCTTGCATAACCGCGTGGCCCGTACCCCGCTGCTCAGCTTGCAGAGCCCATTGAATATCTTGGTCGGCAAACGCCGCCCGAACCTGCTCAGCGCCTTGGCCAACCACCACATGAACCTTATGGGGTTTGAGTTCCGCCACCGTGGCCAACAAGTGACCGAGCATGGGTCTGCCCGCCAACGGGTGGAGAACTTTAGGCAGGGGTGATTTCATTCTGCTGCCCATGCCGGCAGCCAGTATACAAACTTCGAGTGTCTTCATGACGCCATTCTAACCTGATCTTAGGGGCACTAGGGATAGACATTTAACCCAAAAAAAAGGGTAGCTCGCGCTACCCTCATTTTAACTTCTTCAACATTCAAGCAATCGAAGGGCGAGCGCGCTTATCGCATCTCCCGAAACTTGCGAATGGTTCGCAACATCGCTGCCTGCTCCGCAAGATCAGCACTGACACGACCAAAGTCGATATCCGCACGATTATCGGCAAGCTCCCGTTCGGCTTTTTGCTGCGCTTCAACGGCAGCCGCTTCATCGATATCATCAGCTCGGATCGCCGTGTCGGCAAGAATCGTGATCGACGTCGGCTGAACCTCAATATAGCCGCCAGAGGCGAAGAAAATCTCTTCTTCGCCGCCTTCCAAGCGCAATCGAACCGGACCTGGCTTGACGCCACTGAGTAATGGCGTGTGGCCGGGAAAAAGACCCAGCTCACCAATGGTCCCAGAGGCCACAACCATCTCGACCATGCCCGAAAAAATCTCAAGCTCGGCGCTGACGATACTGCAATGTACAGTTGATGCCATGGTAACTAGTCCTCTAACGAGAGATTATAAACGCTTCGCTTTTTCAATCGCTTGCTCAATGTTGCCAACCATGCTGAAAGCAGCTTCGGGCAGATCATCAAATTCGCCGTCGAGAATGCCTTTGAAGCTACGGATGGTATCTGCCAAGTTAACGTAAACCCCTGGCTGGCCCGTAAAGACCTCGGCGACGTGCATTGGCTGAGAGAAAAACTGAGCGACTTTTCGGGCTCGGTATACGGTCAACTTGTCTTCTTCTGACAATTCATCCATACCCAAAATCGCGATAATATCTTTCAGCTCTTTATATTTTTGCAGTACGCCCTTAACGCGCTGAGCAACACTGTAATGTTCCTCACCCACGACCAGCGGATCTAACTGACGAGACGTGGAATCAAGCGGATCAACCGCCGGATAAATACCCAGAGAAGCGATATCACGAGACAACGTCACTGT
>JABMOJ010000263.1 GCA_013204195.1 SAR86 cluster bacterium | reverse complement strand
ATCGATACCCGCAGGCCAAAGCAATGGCTTACCTGTTGGCATGCAACTTATCGGTCGCCATCTCGATGAAGGGGGCCTACTCAAAGTTGCCCATAACTTTCAGCAAGCATCGGACTGGCACACTCACCGTCCCGACGACAGCCAATAACCAGGGAATTTACCATGCAAGATTGGGAAGTCGTCATCGGCTTGGAGATCCATACTCAGCTCAAGACCAAATCGAAAATATTTTCCGGTGCCAGCATCGACTTCGGCGCCGCGCCTAACACGCAAGCCTGCGCCATTGACCTAGGGTTTCCCGGCGTACTTCCGACGGTCAATACCCGAGTGTACGAAAAGGCGGTCGCGTTTGGCCTGGGCATTGGTGCCACCATCAACCTGACCTCGGTGTTCGATCGCAAAAATTATTTCTATCCAGACTCACCCAAGGGCTATCAAATTACCCAACTGGAGACACCGATCGTTGTCGGCGGTAGCGTCGACATCATTCTCAAGGACGGTTCGGTCAAAACGATTCAGGTGACTCGAGCGCATCTGGAAGAGGACGCCGGCAAATCAATGCACGAGGACTATCACGGCCAGACCGGCATTGACCTGAATCGCGCCGGCACACCATTGCTGGAGATTGTTTCTGAACCCGATATGCGATCGGCTGAAGAGGCTGTCGCCTATGCCCGCTATATCCATCAACTGGTGACCTATCTCGGCGTCTCAGATGGCGATATGTCTCAAGGTTCCTTACGCTGTGATGCGAACGTATCTATTCGACCTAGGGGTACCGAGACCCTCGGCACACGCACAGAAACCAAGAATGTGAACTCATTCCGCTTTCTCGAGCGAGCCATCAACTATGAAGTAGAGCGCCAGATTAGCGTGCTCGAGAGCGGCGGCCGAATTCGTCAAGAAACACGCCTGTACGACTCCGATAAAGATGAAACCCGGCCAATGCGCAGCAAAGAGACCGCAACGGACTATCGCTACTTTCCCGAACCGGACCTCTTACCCATCCACATCACGGAAGACTATATTGAGGCTGTCAGACAACAAATGCCGGAATTACCCGCGGCCAAAATTCGGCGCTTTATTCAAGACTATGCGCTGAACGAGGCTGATGCGCAGGTACTGGCATCAACGGTCGCATTGGCAGACTATTTCGAGACTGTCGCCAGGGTTGGCGGCGATGCCAAACTCGCCGCTAACTGGGTACGGGTTGAACTGCTGGGACAAATGAATCGCGAGTCGCTGACACCTTCGGCGGAATCACTTAGCGCCATCTCACTTTCCGCCAACGCTCTCGGCATGCTGCTTGCTCGAATAAAAGACGGGACCATTTCCGGCAAAATCGCCAAAAGCGTCTTCGCAGCACTTTGGCATGGTGACGCCAAAGATCCCGATACTTACATCGCCACACAAGGCTTGACCCAGGTTTCCAATAGCGACGAACTCGCGCCGATCGTCGACAGCGTCATCGAAAACAATCCCCAACAAGCTGCGCAATACCGCGAAGGCAAGACCAAACTTATGGGCTTCTTCGTCGGCCAGGTCATGCAAAAGACCGGCGGCAAGGCCAACCCTCAACAAGTAAGCGACCTGGTACGAGAGCGGCTCATTAATTGAAGCCGCTAACGGGCTAGCTAACGAGGAGCCCGCCTACCGGCCAAATGCCTGGAGAAATTTCGCGATTCGAGCTCCATTTGCCCCCAGATCACTCTGACCCACGCGAGAAACCGAGCGCACATCAATTTTGCTTCCCGTATGCGTCGGCTGAACACGCACCACCAGATCATCCTTAAAACCAAACCAGAAGCTCGTCGCCACAGCTTCAACGCGCCCTTGGTCGACATCAACATTAACCACGTCAAGACCTTGCTGGGCAAGAACCAAGGCGGCCAGCGCCACTGCTTCTGGCGCCGACAGTTCTGATTCCAGGGTCACGATCTGTGGGTAGGCATCCTGCTGGAGCTTAGCCAAAGCCGTGGCAGAACCTTGCTCAGAACCGTATTCAAGATCATTGAGCGCCTCGACTCGTAAACCAACCGCCACATCAAAGGTCGGCGGGTTCATCACATCCGTGCTGATATCATGTATCGGCGGAACAGAACGGCCTTTGGCAATGGGAGGCCCCATGGCAATCAAGGGGATAACGCTCACGGCTACCGCGATAAGCAACATGTTACGGTCTCTGATCAGACCTTTGCTATTCGCCACAAAGGTCATCATCAAGCCACCGACAAAAACTAATACGGCCAACGCCAGCGATAGCAATAGAGATGCAAAAGATGGCATCAATTCAGCTACGCCATACTTGTAGCCCAGCGGACTGGCCAACAGCAGCACCACAGCCACGATGCTGGTCACTAAAAAAAATTTACTCCACCACTTAGTTACTTCCACGTTGTTGCTCTCCAGACTGTATTGATAATAGACCCGTCATATAACGCTGCGCTTGAGATAGTGAAGCTTATCTACCACCGTCGACAACGATAGTTTGGCCCGTCATAAAGCTACCGGCTTTTGAGGCAAGAAAAGCCGCGACACCGCCAATCTCCTCAGGCTCGCCAATTCTTCGTAAGCTGGCATTAGCCGTCGTCGCTTTCAAGGTTTCTGGGTTCTCCCACAGCGCTTTCGCGAAATCGGTTCTGACTAGGCCAGGCGCAATCGCATTCGCACGGACGTTGCTCGGGCCATATTCACTGGCGATATTGCGCACCAACTGCATATCTGCGGCTTTCGATATTCCGTAAGTACCCAACACAGAACTACCATGCAATCCGCCGACAGACGACACGATAATAATAACGCCATCTTTACGGGCGACCATTTCCGGGATCACCATTTGACACAGCCAATGATTGGATTTGACGTTGGTCGCCAAAATTTTGTCAAAGGCAGCGTCGGGTAT
>JABMOJ010000019.1 GCA_013204195.1 SAR86 cluster bacterium | reverse complement strand
TCTTCCGCCGCCAGCATGATTGCCAGTCGTGCTTTGCCGATACCGCTGAAGGGCGTGGTGGTGGGCATCAACATGGGCAGCTTTTCCACATGAGACACGGGTTTTAATTTTTCGGTTGCCATTCGCCTGATGAGTTCGATGGCCTCACGGGCGCGCCAATGCAGATCAATGTGCGGGTATTGATGGCACGCAAAGGTACCGTCCAGGGCCTCAACCATGGCCGTGGTGATGTTGCCATGGAGGTCAAAGGTCGCCGCAATCGCAGTGTTCGGGCCCACCAGATCGCGGATCGCCTGGACCAGATCGCCTTCAAGATCATGGATGCCATCGACCACACCGGCGCCATGAAGATCCAGAAAGATCCCGTCAATGGGTAGTTGTGGCGCCAGCCTCTGCAGTATTTCAGCCTTGAAGGCTTGGTAGGTCGCCAGCTCAACGATGCCGCTGGGTTGGGCCCAGACCACCAGTAACGGCACAACCTCAATGTCCAACTCAGCGCAGGTTGCCAGCGCGCCGCCGATACTGGTGCCAGTACCCCGTGACTTAAAAATACGCTCGCCCCGAGACTGGTGAAAATCGACGGTGGTGGTTTGGTCCCGGCAATAGGTATTGGTCTCATGATTGATCCCGGCAATCGCGATGCGCATGGCCTATCTCCAATGATGATTAAGTAGGAAATATAACACTAAGCTTGGGTCCTGGGGACCACTTGCGGCTAGCGCGGCTTTTGGGCGGGTCTGTCGTTCGTGGCTATCTAGCGGTGTGCTAGTGCGGCTGATGCGCCGACGGTTTAGTTGTCGAGCGCTCGGCGCCGGCGGCCTTCAATATTATTCATGACTCGCATTTTTTCCCGATCATTGGCAGACGCCCAGCGGCCGATCTCCGCAAGACTGCGGAGGCAACCTGTGCAGATATCCTGTTCATCTAGCATACAGATCGAAACACAGGGTGACTCTATGGGGAAAGGTTGGTCAGTCATGGGGGCGGGCTTGGGGAAAAGCGTAGTTTAAAGGTCTGGTGCTTAAATGCCAGTCTGGTGAGTGTGCCGCCGATATTCCCGGTTTTAGCCGGTGCTAAAACAATCGCTGGCCACCGAAAAATACCGATTGCCTGTTAGGATGCCCGTATAATCATGGGCTTTAGGGTCAGCGGAGGTTAGATAGGCGATGGAATACGCGTGGTATGACTTCGTGGGTAACCTGGGGGTAGTCTGTGTCCTAGGCACCTATCTCAGCTTGCAGATGGGCGGGTTGGCGCTTAACGGTTTGATGTATTCCCTGATTAATGGCCTTGGTGCCTTGTTGATCCTGGTGTCGTTGTTCTTCAACTTTAACCTGTCCTCCTTTACTATCGAGGTGGTGTGGTTGCTCATCAGTGCTTACGGGATCGGAAAGTATCTGAGAAATCGTCCGGTGACCGACCCGTGATCCCCGTTAAGCCCCAGTGCGCTGCTCTGGACGCCGGACTTGAAAAGGCTCACCATAGGCCTTTCACCTGATTCGAGTACTCATGGATTCATTCGATTACATTATTATTGGTGCCGGCACCGCGGGCTGTGTGCTTGCTAATCGCTTGTCAAAGGATCCGCAGAATCGAGTGCTACTGGTTGAGGCTGGCGGTAAGGATGACTACTTTTGGATTAATATCCCTGTCGGTTATCTATACACCATCAATAATCCGCGTACCGATTGGTGTTACACCACAGAGGCCGAGCCTGGCCTCAATGGGCGCAGTATTGGCTATGCGCGCGGTAAAGGCCTGGGTGGCTGTTCATCCATTAACGCGATGATTTATATGCGCGGCCAGCGCAGTGACTATGATCACTGGGCCGCACTGGGTAATCGTGGCTGGTCCTGGGATGAGGTGTTGCCGGTCTTCAAGCAGTCAGAGGACTATCAGCACGGGGCCGACGACTTCCATGGCGAGGGCGGAGAATTGCGGGTTGAAGAGCGCCGAGTCAACTGGCCAATCCTCGATGCTTGGCGGCAGGCCGCGGCGGAGACCGGTATCCCGAAGATTGAAGAATTCAATCGCGGTGATAATTTTGGCAACAGCTATTTTCAGGTCAATCAAAAACGCGGCACGCGTTGGAGTGGTACGCGGGGGTTTCTGCGCCCCGTCCTCGATCGACCTAACCTGGTGGTCATGACCCATGCCCAAGTACTCAAGATTAATACTCAGCAAGTGGCCGGTGAACCCCGCGCAACCGGTATTCAATTGCGCACACGATCGAACCCGTTAGTAGAGACAATCAGCGCCAGGCGCGAGGTGATTCTCGCGGCGGGTGCCATCAATTCACCGCAGTTGCTGCAGGTGTCCGGCATCGGCCCGGCCGAATTATTAAAGGCCCATGAGATTGACGTGGTGCACGACCTGCCAGGTGTCGGCGAGAATCTGCATGATCATCTGCAGGTTCGTATCGTCTATAAGGTGAGTAACACGCGAACACTGAATCAGCGTATGAGCTCATTGTTTGGCAAGGCCATGATGGGCTTGGAGTATTTGTTGTTTAAGACGGGACCCCTCACCATGCCGCCCTCGCAACTGGGGGCCTTTGCCCACAGCGATACTGATCAAGTGACGCCCAATATCGAATGGCATGTACAGCCCTTGTCGCTAGACAAATTTGGCGAGCCACTCCATCGCTTTAACGCGATTACGCCGTCCGTGTGCAATCTGCGACCCACGAGTCGCGGCCATGTGCGGATCAAGAGTCGTGATGCCAGCGTCTATCCGTCGATCACGCTGAATTATCTGGCAACACCGGAAGATCAAAAGGTCGCCATCGAAGGGATTAAATTTACCCGCAAGATCATGCAAGCGGATGCCTTGAGCCCCTATGCGCCGCAGGAGTACTTGCCCGGCATGCAGGTCCAGACTGACGCCGAGCTGCTGGCCGCGGCGGGCGACTTAGGCGCGACCATTTTTCATCCTGTGGGTACCTGCAAGATGGGTAACGACCCACTGGCGGTGGTCAACGATCGACTGCAGGTTCACGGCGTCGCGGCTTTGCGAGTCATTGACGCATCGATCATGCCGCGCATTACCTCTGGCAACACCAACGCGCCGACTGTCATGATTGCGGAAAAGGGCGCAGCCTTTATTCTCGAGGACGCTCGCGCCTGATATCGTGATGAGCCCCCGCTCGAAACCTCAAACATAGTAACCAACGGCAGAATCGTGATGATTGAAATCAAGCTGGATCCAGAACTACAAAAAGTGGTCGATGCCGCCAAGGCCGCTAACCCGAACCCACCCCATGCCGCCGATGTACCCTTGGCGGCACTACGCGCCGGTTATGTGATGATCTCCCGGCTGCAGTCGACTCAGGACATTGCCTGTGATGCCATTACTGACTTTTCGATTCCCGGTCCGATGGCAGCAATTGGCGCGCGGGCTTATGTGCCAAAAGGTGCAGGCGACCAGGTTTTGCCCGGCATGATTTTTATTCATGGCGGCGGCTTTATGATCGGTGACCTGGATAGCCATGACAGCACCTGCCGCCAGTTGGCGAACAGTGCCGGCGTCAAAGTCATCGCCTTGGATTATCGTCTGGCACCAGAACATAAATTTCCAGCGGCAGTGGATGACTGTATCGCCGCCAGTCAGTGGATCCACGAGCAGGCCGCGGCGCTGAGCATTGACCCGGATCGCATCGCGATCGGTGGTGATAGTGCCGGGGGTAACCTGTCGGCAGTGGTTGTTAATCATTTTGCCCACAATGATGGACCTCGCCTGGCGTTTCAATTACTGATCTATCCTGGCATTGACCTAGGGGTGGAAACCGACTCCAAAAAACAGCTGCGCGAAGGGGTGACCCTCGATCAAAGAATTTTGAACTACTTCAGTGAAGGTTATACCGGCGGACTCGATGTAGACCTGACTGATCCACGCTTAGCGCCGTCGCGGATGGCTCATCACCACCAAGTGCCGCCGGCGCATATCGTCACAGCGGAATTCGACCCGTTGCGGGATGATGGCAAGGCATACGTAGCGATTTTGCAAGCGGCAGGTGTGCCGGTGACCTACCACTGTTATCCCGGGCTGATGCACAACTTCATTCTTCAGACCGCAGTTGTCAGCAGTTGTCATCAGGCAATCGAAGATATGGCTGCGATACTGAAAAAAGCCTTGGCATAGTCTTGGTGTAGTCTTGGTGTAGTCTTGGTGTAGTCTTGGTGTAGTCTTGGTGTAGTCTTG
>JABMOJ010000262.1 GCA_013204195.1 SAR86 cluster bacterium | reverse complement strand
GATTCATGGCGGCGCCTACCGGACCGGCCAGGGTGCCGTGCCCTGGTATAACGGTGCGCAGTTTGCACACAACGGTGACATCGTCACCGTCAGTATCAATTATCGATTAGGTGCCCTGGGCTTTACGGATCTGTCCCGGTTCGGGGAGGATTATGCCACTTCCGGTATCAACGGTATCCTTGATCAAATCATGGCGCTGGAGTGGGTGCGAGATAATATCGCCCAATTTGGCGGTGACCCAGATCGCGTCACCATTGGAGGAGAATCCGCCGGTGGTTTCAGCGTCTGCACACTGCTCGGCTCAGCCCGTGCTCAGGGCTTATTCCAGCAGGCGATCCCCCAAAGTGGTGGTGCCCAGCATACATTAACAGTGGCGCAGGGTGAGTTGGTGGCAGACGCTTTTCTGGATGCCATGCAGACACAGGACATGGACGGTGTGTTGGCGGCGACTGCCGATGATATCCTCACGGCGCAGACCCGTGTGGATGAGACCTTACGTGGTGCCCTTGGTACCGTTTCTGCGTTTTACCCCGTGGAAGGCAGTGCCATATTGCCGGGTAGTCCTCTGATGGCGATTCGAGACGGCATGGCGGCGAATGTGGCCGTGCTCACCGGGACCAATAAAGATGAAGCAACCCTGTTCATTCAAGGCAAAGTCGATGCCGAGAAGTTGGCCAAGGAAGCTGGGCATTACGGTGGTGACCAGGCTTTGATTGATTGTTATCAAGGGCTTTACCCGGAAATGTCCACCACAGCCTTGTCGATCGCTCTGTCGACTGACTATACCTTTCGAGTGCCGGCACTGCGTCTGGCCGAGGCTCGCGCTGCCCACACGCCGCACACCTGGATGTATTTGTTCAGTTGGGAATCTCGAACCGGCCATTTAAAGGCGACTCACGCGCTGGAGATTCCCTTTGTCTTTAACAATTTGAATAAGCCCGGCGTGAGCATTTTTCTTGGCAAGGGGGAAGTGCCGGAAGCCCTGGCCGAACACATGCATGCCGCCTGGATTCAATTTATCCAAACCGGCAATCCCGGTTGGCCAGCCTATGATTTGTCGAGTCGCAAGACCATGGTGTTTGATACCGAATCAGCGCTGGTGGATGACCCCGATGCGGGTAAACATGATGTTTGGCGAGAGATTCGCTAGGCATTTTGGCCTGTGTGGGCTGTCGCGCTGGGATTGTTAAATCCGCAGTGCAAGTCTGTTGTCGAGTTCAGCCGAGGACTTGTGATGGCATTCAAGCGGTTATCGCGCAAGCAGCAAGAGACGTTGCATGAAAGATTTTAGTGGTGTGATTTTTGACATGGATGGCTTGTTGCTGGACAGCGAGCGCATCGCCCTGGAGACCTTTGCTGAGGCCTGCGTGCAATTGGCGCTGGGAGACCAAACAGCGTTGTTTTATCGCTGTATAGGTACTAATCAGCAGCGGGGCGAGATGATTTTGGCCGAGGGTCTGGCGGGCAAGATTCAGATCGAAGCGTTCAGTGCTTGCTGGGAGCAATTGCATCAGGCGCGAGTCACAGCGGCGCCGATTCCCGTGAAGCCTGGCGCCATGGCGCTACTTGAGGCGATCAATGGTTTGGGGTTGCCGGTGGCGGTAGCGACCTCGACGGCCACGGCTCGTGCTCGCGAGAAGCTGCGGGACGCTGGCCTGTTGGATTACTTCCACCACATCGTCGGTGGTGACTGCGTGCAGCGCAGTAAGCCTGAGCCCGATATTTATCTGCAGGCAGCGCAGGTGTTGAACATTGCGCCGGAGCGGGCACTGGCGCTGGAAGACTCGGAAAATGGCGTGCTGGCGGCTCTGGCGGCAGGCATGACCGTGGTCCAGGTGCCTGATTTGGTACAGCCATCTGCTGAATTTCGGCGCCATGGACATTGGGTGCTGGCGAGTCTGGAGGATGTCTCGGGACATCGGTTTCATTAACCTCAGTATCAGCGACTGTGTCAAAATCGAGCCGTGGTTGATAGGTCACAACTTAACCTAGAACAGGAGTATTCACGGATGAATGGATTGGGCTGCTTCAGTCAGGGCTTGGGCCTGATACTCAAACCCGGGCTGCGCCAATATGTGATGATTCCGTTTTTGATCAATGTGGTGGTGCTGAGTTTTTTTATCGCCTATGGCATAGCCCAATATGATCAGTGGATGGCCTACATTGCCGGCAGTTTGCCGGACTGGGCGAGTTTTTTGTCTTGGATTATTGGTGTGCTGGGGCTCTTGGTTGGCTTTGTGATTCTGCTCTATGGTTTTTTGATCGTCGGTAATATCATTGCTGCGCCGTTCAATGCCATCCTGTCGGTCAAGGTCGAGGAGTATCTGTTAGGACGGCCCTTGACCTCTAGCACGCCGTTTACGTTGGTGGTCCTGCGATCCGTTAGTCGGGAGTTTATTAAGCTCGCGTACTACCTGCCGCGCTTATTGGGCTTGTTGATTCTATCCATCATTCCAGTGTTCAACGCCCTGGCACCATTTCTGTGGCTCGCGTTTGGGGCCTGGATGATGACGATCCAATTCGCCGACTATGCTGCCGACAATAATGAGATCAGTTTTTCCGAGCTGCGTCGGCGGATGGCAAGTAATAAATTCGATGCCCTTTTGTTCGGTACCATTGCCTACGTGCTGGTGGCGGTTCCACTACTCAATTTGATCCTCATTCCCGCCGCTGTGGCAGGCGGGACTGTGTTCTGGGTCGAGCATCTGGCCGAGGTTCAGGCGGAGGCCGTCTAACATGGTCAATCTGCAACAGCGCAAGGTCTCTCGAGGTCCGCGGTTGGTTTGGTTGTTTTTCGGCGGCTACGCCGTGCTGTTTACCTACTTAGCCATAGCGCCATTTGATCGCGTCATCTGGTTCACCGAGAACCTCCCTATCGTCCTGCTGATGGCGTTCATCGCGTGGCTGCACCGCCGCCATGTGTTCTCACCATTGAGTTACCTGGCCATGTCGGTGTTGGTGGTGCTGCACACGATTGGTGCGCATTTTACCTTCGCCAATGTCCCCTTTGCATGGGTGACAGCACTGTTTGACTTTGAGCGCAATCATTTTGATCGTCTGGCGCATTTCAGTGTCGGGTTTTATGCTTACCCGATTGCCGAGTTGCTGATGAAAAAACGTCTGGTGAACTCAAGTCTGATTTTGCTGTTATTTCCGTTTCTCGCCATTTTGGGGGTAGCGGCCCTGTATGAAGTTTTCGAATGGCAATTTGCGTTGCTTGCCGATCCTGAGGCGGGTCTCGCGGTATTAGGCAGTCAGGGCGATGTCTGGGATGCGCAGAAGGATATAACGGCGGATACCCTGGGCGCCTTGTTCGCCATCTGTGTCTATGGGGCGGTAAACTGGCGTGAAATTATCCAAATAAAAGGCACCTCTGGCGCAATGGCGCCGCCAGGAATCCCTCACAGTTGAGTTTACAATGCTGAATCGAAGATTAATGTACGCCGTGGCCCTGGTGGTCTTGGGTTGTCTGACGGCGGCCTGGGTCCAGACCGCAGGCAATTCGGTAGAAGTCAGGGATATTCGGTTTGAAGCGGCAAACGGGCAGCGTCTCAGTGGTTTGTTGTATGTGCCGAAAGAGGTCAGTGCGGTCAATCCGGCGCCGGCTATCCTGGCGATTCATGGCTATATCAACTCTCGAGAAACCCAGTCGCCCTTTGCCATCGAATTCGCTCGGCGGGGGTATGTGGTACTGGCGCTGGATCAGACCGGTCACGGCTTCTCAGATCCGCCCGCGTTCAGTGCCGGATTCGGCGGGCCGGCAGGGCTTGAGTACCTGCAGGCGCTGGATTATGTGGACGTCGATCGCATTGGCCTTGAGGGACATTCCATGGGCGGCTGGGCGGTGCAGATGGCGGCGGCAGCCATGCCTGAGGGTTACAGGGCCATGGTGCTGGCGGGTTCGTCAACGGGCACCTTCGGCGCGCCCGCAGGCAGTGCCACCAGCCCGCGTAACCTGTTGCTGATATTCAGTCGTTTCGATGAGTTTTCAGCGCTGATGTGGGGCAGTGAGACGGCCGCGGGCATCAAGCAAACGGATAAGCTCAAGACCCTGTTCGGCACCCATGAGCCGGTGGTTGTCGGGCGCGATTATGGCGACAAAGCCACGGGTACGGCTCGCAAGCTGACCATGCCAGCCGTGACGCATCCTGGCGATCATCTCTCCACCGAGGCGGTACGAGACGCGCTTGACTGGTTCGACAGCACCCTGGGTCAGAACACCGCCCGCAATGATCAGTCTATAGCCAGCAAGGCGCAGATCTGGTACTGGAAAGAGTTGGCGACGCTGGCGGCACTGATGGGTCTGGTGATGTTGGTGTTTCCTCTGCTGGAGCTTAGCCTGAAGTATTTTGGGCAAGACCTGCAACCTGTCGCTGCGCGCTCCACCGGCGCGGGTGTCAGCAAGCTGACCCTGGGTTCGATGATACTGATCCCGATACTGACATTTTTCCCCTTGCAGAATCTTGCTGACGTGCTGTTACCTGCCAATGGTTTTTTGCCCCAACAAATCACCAATGGGGTGTTGTTGTGGGCCTGGGGTAATGCTCTGCTGACGCTGGTGATGTTATGGGTGACCCATCGACTGACGGGTGCGCCCGGGTTGGCCGAGTCGGGTCTAATGCTGAAGTCGAAGCAAGTGCCAGCGATACTGACTATCGCGGCGATAGTTTTTGCCAGCCTATATCTGTTGGTTTATCTGGCCGACATCTGGCTGACCGTTGATATGCGGTTTTGGGTCATTGCCTTGAAGACGATGTCAGCGATGCAGATGGGTACTTTTTTGATTTATCTGGTGCCGTTCACTCTATTTTTTGTGGTGCAGTCTGCCAGTTTGCATGGTCAGCTACGTTGGTATCCCGACCAGCCAACCAAGGCCATGTGGTGCAATGCCCTGGTGCTTTGTGTGGGGTATGTGGGTTTGCTGTTGGTACAGTATATTCCGCTACTCTTGGGCGGAACCCTGATGATTGCGTCTCAACCTTTGCTCAGTATCGTTGCCTTTCAGTTCGTGCCGATCATGCTGGTAGTGGGCTTGATCTCAACCTTTTGCTGGCAAAGGACCGGTAGCGTCTATTTGGGTGCGTGTCTGAACGGCTTGCTGGTGACCTGGTATCTGGTGGCTGGCACGGCGACCCAGGCAATCCCTTTCTGGTTTTAAGGGGTTGTCCGTGGACAGGTCTGGTGGCCTCGACTAGGATGGCCGCCTTGAGCGTCTAAAGACAGGCACAGACAAGCGAAGATATGGAACGGCAAGCAGAGATAAACACAGGTAAGGTCATGGCTGTAACAGATAAAGCACCGCTGGCGGGTATTAAAGTCTTGGACCTGAGTCGAGTGCTGGCGGGCCCCTGGGCTAGCCAGACGCTGGCTGATCTGGGTGCCGACGTGATCAAGGTCGAGCGCCCGGGTGTTGGGGATGACACTCGCAGTTGGGGGCCACCGTGGCATACCGATGCGCAGGGTGATCAGCTGTCAGCTTATTTTATTGCGGCCAATCGCGGCAAACGTTCGGTGG
>JABMOJ010000261.1 GCA_013204195.1 SAR86 cluster bacterium | reverse complement strand
GGTCATGACCTCTCACCTGGTCCACCAGCATGTCGATGCCGGCACGCCGGTGACATTTTCAGCCGAATGGTTACGCATTCTTCGTGAGGACTTGGGGTTTGACGGCGTGATCGTTGCTGACGACCTGCATATGGGGGCCATCATCCGCCACTACACCCTGCAAGAGACGGTGGTTCAGGGCCTCACAGCTGGCCTTGATCTATTGATGTTCTCGAACAACCCCCTGGCGGCACAACCCCAAGGGATACGCCATGATTTGAATGCCACCATGGCGACGGTCAGTACCGGCGACTGGGTTGTGGCTGATTCAGACCTGCCAGCCAAGGTCATCTTCGAAGCGAACGCGGCAGTGGCCGCCGGTCACCTAGCTGCAAGCACCATCAACGCGGCATACGAACGAGTCATCAAACTCAAACGCAAGCTGGTGCGCTTACGGGCTGACACCATTAGCCTGCAGGGCGAACCAACATGAGGACCCGACAGGGATAGCCATGATTGTCACTGTCAAACTGATCAAACCGCCTGAATCCCTCACTCAAATACAGCGCCAACGCAGGCTGGTTGCCATCTAGCACATGGACCTGCGCCCCTTGATCGATCAGCGATAGCGCCTGCCGAAGCAGCTGCCGGCCAATACCTTGCCGAGCGCAATCGGGATCAACGTATAGCCAACCCACCTGGTCGTCTTCGATACCGACAAAGCCAAGCACCTGCTCGCCGCGCTCGGCGACTAGCTTTCTGGCACTCAGAAACTCTTCAAAATCTTCCCGATCATCCACCAGCGGCACAAAGGCGCGGGCGTCGCATGCTCCCAAGAGTTCAATGGGCCGAGCCCGGTCGTGAATGCTGATCGCCGCTAGCTGATCGTCGCGCCGATAGGCCCGTATGGTGATGTCATTCACCACGGTGCGTCTCAAACTTGCTCAGGGCCCATCGGAACATATTACTTTTACCTTAACGGTGACGGCTGAAGATAGCCTGTAGTCTATTGATCTGGCATCAGCAGGACAACCGCCGGTTGCTTTGCCTGACGCAAATGTGGTCTAATCATCGAGTCTATTGTTACCTACCAACCACGGAGATCAGAGCGATGAAATTCGGCGCGCTAATTTTTGCCACTGACTATTCCATACCACTGGACGAGCTCGCGATAGAACTAGAACAACGGGGCTATGAATCGGTGTTTGTCCCGGAACATACCCACATACCCGTCTCACGACAATCACCTTGGCCGGGCGGCGCTGACCTGCCACCGGAGTACTGGCATTCCTACGACCCTTTTGTATCACTCGCCTTTGCCGCTGCCGCCACCAAAACCCTGAAGATTGGCACGGGCATCTGCCTTCTGCCCCAACGTGACACCTTAGTGACCGCCAAACTGGTCGCCAGCCTAGACCGTATGTCCGCCGGGCGTTTCATCTTTGGCATTGGCGGCGGCTGGAACAAAGAAGAAATGGCCCATCATGGCGTTGACTACGATCGGCGTTTTCAACGTATGGAGGAACAGGTGTTAGCGATGCAGCGCCTGTGGACTCAAGATTCTGCCGAGTACCAGGGTAAATTCGTCAACTTCACGGCCAGCTGGCTGTACCCGAAACCCATGCAAACGCCTTATCCACCGATCATTCTGGGTGGCGAAACGGACTACACGCTCAAGCGCGTTGTGCGTTACTGTGATGGCTGGTTGCCCCGAGCCAGGGACGGCTTTGATGCTGTCGCCAGCATGAACCGCCTGCGACACATCGCCGCCAGTGCGGGCAGGGAGATGCAATCCCTGAGCGTCAGCGTTTTTGGCGCCCCCGCTGACCCCGCGATACTGGCCGGCTATCGAGCTGCCGGCATAAGCCGCGCCATCTTGCCGTTGCCGTCAGTTTCTCGAGAGAAAATTTTGCCTATTCTGGATCAATATCAGGCCTTACTTGAAACCTAGGCTCGAAACCTAGGCTCGAAACCTAGCCTAGAAACCTAGCCTCGAAAAATAGTCTTCCTAGCGTAGGCTCCATAACATGAGCGAGCTCCGCTCGCTTGAGTCATCAGGACAGGGTGGGGTCGTCACCGACGACGACGATGGTCTTGCCAAAATTACGGCCTGCCAGCATCGCCGAGAATGCTGTCGGCGCCTGATCCAAGCCTTGCCAAAGATCCTCCTTGTAAAACACTCGGCCGGCCCGCACATACTCGCCCATCTCATCCAAAAATCGCTGCTGATAGTCGGCAACAAAATTGCCCACAAACAACGGCTGAACTACCACCTGCTGTCGATCAAACGTCGACTGCCCAGTGGCTCGCCAGACTTCCTGGGCATTTTTGCCGTCGGTGTTTCCATATTGGGAAATCATGCCGCAGACCGTGATGCGGGCACCCTTATTCAGCACGGGCAATACCGCCTCGAACACTGGACCCCCGACATTCTCGAAATACACATCACAACCATCGGGACAAGCCGCCGCCAGCTGCGCCGGCAAATCATCGCCCAGGTGTGACACACAGGCATCGAGTCCCAGCTCTTCCAGACAGAATTTGACTTTTTGAGCTGCGCCGGCAATACCCACCACTCGGCAGCCACTGAGCTTCGCTAGTTGCGCAGCGACTTGCCCGACACCGCCAGAGGCAGCCGAGACCACCACTGTTTCACCGGCCCGCGGCTGGCATTGCACCATCAGCCCAGAATAAGCGGTGAGTCCCAACATGCCCATGATGCCAATGGCTGTCGACAAAGGCGCCTGGGTCGGATCAAGCTTGCGCGGCACCATATAGCCAAACTGGCTGATGCTCTCACCGGTTAAACCATGACTCTGCCAGCCATTGGTATTGAACACGAAGTCACCTGCCTGGTAGCCATCCAGCTGGCTCTCCAGCACTCGTGAGACCGTACGCCCATGACACACTTCACCGGGGACTTCCGTGCCGCTGCGCCGCCTTCCCCATTGATACGGGTCCATCGACAGATACAGGGTTTCGGTGAGCATTTGGTTCGGCCCTGGCACCGGCATTGACGTCTCGTGCCAGCTGAAATCGCCGTCCTGCGGCCAGCCGGCCAGAGGGGTGCGGGCGAGTTGCCATTGAGAATTCATCGACGGATTCATAGACCACACCATGCTGCGAATTAATGAAAAGCTGCTAGTAAATGAAAAGCTGCTAATAAATGAAAATTAACTGCCTATCCAATGACAGAGTAACCAACTCCGCCCCCCAATGACCAGTAGCGAGCTGATTTTTTCCAGCATTAAACTGCTGACCAGACCCTCGAGCCGCAGTCGGCTATACTCTGCGAACAACAGTCAATAACTGCCACAACCCAACGTGACCGACTTTATGTCCGCTATCCCGAAATACATCTCAGCCTACCCAGAACATCTGCAGACGCAGGTGCAGCGCCTGGTGGACCAGGATCAACTCGGCCAGTTTCTGTTGGATCGGTATCCGCAACCCCACAACATCAAGAACGACGGAGCACTGCGAGATTACACCATGGACATTAAGCAGCAATATCTGAAAAAGTCAGATCCCTTGAGCAAGGTGGTGTTCGACAACAAAATTCACGTGGTCAACAACGCACTGGGATTGCATACCTATTTGTCCCGGGTCCAGGGCGGCAAACTCAAGAGTAAGAATGAGATCAGGATCAGCGCCATGTTCAAGCAGGCACCGGAAGATCTCCTGAATATGATCGTCGTGCATGAACTGGCGCACTTGAAGGAAAAAGACCACAACAAGAGTTTTTATCAACTGTGCCGGCATATGCAGCCCGACTACCATCAGCTGGAATTTGATACCCGCCTGTACTTGATACAACTCGAGACCTACGGCGCTATTTACTAATCCGCCTGGACCCGCACCCTCAAAATAGGGTGCGCAACGCCTAGGCGGAAGTCTAACGGTGACTCAATCGAAGAGTTTCTTACTGCTGGAGAACATCAGGAAAAACACCAAACCAAACAACGTGACACCGGCAGTCACCTGAAACACTAAGGCCCAGGAACCGGTGAGCTCCAGTATCAGGCCACTCACAAACACACCGATGATTCCAGGGATAGTGCCCGCGGTGTTGGTAATCCCCATCAAGGTACCGGCATATTTTGGTGCAATGTCCATATGATTGACCACAAAGCCACCGACGACAAACGCACCCAACGCATTACCAATGGTCATGATCGTAATCGCAAGCCACACTGACTCCACTTCCCCCACGATCAACAACGCCGTAGAAATGCCGCCAAAGCCAATGGTCTGCATCAATTTCCGAACCTTACCAACGTCCATGCCAGAGCGTACCAGACGATCGGCGATACTGCCTGCCACATTCAAAAAGATGAACGAGGCAACATGGGGGATCATCGTCACCCAACCCACAGAAGCATAATCAACGCCCAGGCCTTTATTGATAAACGTCGGCAGCCACGACAGCAAGACATACAGCGACCAGTTATTACAGAAGTGAGCTACTATGATGGCCCATACCGGCATGGACTTCAGGAACTCCCGAAGCGGCGGCCCCGCCTCAACGGGATCGCTGTTGGCGCCTGCTTTGATAAACTCGCGCTCTGCTTCCGTCATACGCTGATCAGCCTCGGGGCTTCGCGCAACCAGCACTTGCCAAACCACGAACCAGACAACGCCCACCAGGCCAAACAGATAAAATGCCCACTGCCAGCCCCAGGCTTGAACGATCATCGGCGTCACTATCAACGCAAAAATAGTCCCCAACGGAATGCCACTGTTCGCTAGACCTACAGCACGGGAGCGCTCTGTGATAGGTACCCAGCGAGAGTATAAACTGTAGATAGAGGGAAAGGTCACCGCCTCACCCATGCCCATTAATATTCGAGTGGCGAGCAACAGGCCAAGACCAATGGACGCAGCGGGTGGCGTCAGAATCGTAAACAAAGACCATAGCAAAACACCCACACCCAGCACGACCTTGCCGCCAAATCGATCGGCCAATAGGCCCCCAACAATCTGCAGCAGCAGGTAACCCACGAAGAACGACGACAACACCATACCCTGGGTTCGCATACCCCAATCTAGGTCTGCCGCCATAGGAATAATAGCGACGGAGATATTCACCCGATCGATATAACAAACAAATACCGCCAGCGTGGATAGCAGTACAACGTTGTAGCGTCTGGGCCAATTGAATGTCGGCATACATATTTCCTGTTGTTGTTTTTATGTCAGTAAGCGCATTTTGATCTATGGGCACTAGACAATCACTTAAGCCGCACTTAAAACCTCAAACAATATCACCGGGCTGGTCGAGATATTCACTTAACCCATAACCCACTCGGTCACCATCAAGCGTATATTCCGTCATGCCTTCACCGATATAAGTGATCTGCTCAGAGCGACGATTCCGCAACGGCACAAACCCCTTCACTTTGCCCTGCACCTGATGTTGATCGCCATTTTCCAGGGTGACATCCACGGTAAAACCACGATGAAAGCTTGTCCCTGGTTCGTAGTCTGTTTGCAACACTAGGTCAGTAACCTTGAGGAACTGATCGCCTTTGTGGAACATGCCGCCGCGATGATCGCCCACCACTGACAGCACCATACCCAGGTCGTTACCATAATTACCTGTGAGCCAACGATAGGAACGAATCGATTGCCAATAGCGCGGGCCCCAAGAATGATCACGCAAGCCGTTGCCATTGATTTGAATAACACCAGCCTCGCCTTCTATTTCAATGGTGCCACTAACATGCATATGTTGCTCGTAATGCGCCCGAGCAAAGTCGTTGCCGTCATCCATACTGCCAACGTGGCCATAGATCGGCCCGACCCCCGTATGAATTAAATCAACACTGATTTTTTTAAACGGATTGGATTTAAATGCCTTACCCGGATCTTGCATATCCCGCGGATTAGCCATGTATAGTGCAGCGCCTGTGTAGGCCGTGCGAATTTTCTCACCGGGCACCAGCACCTCAATGCTGCCGCCACCGGCATCCCAGCAGTCGTTGTGGGTGATTGAAGGTTTTTTGTAGTTGAACAGCACAGAACCATCTGGGTTATAGATAATCACGGTGAGCTCGGCGTAACCTTCATTGGCTCGATTACCCATGCGAATAAAACCGCCACGACCCTGCACTGGATCGAAAAAATTAAAATACACAGATTCGTTGAAGTTGGTTTCCGGACCCAAGGGGTGGGTGTAATCGTCTTCCGGTTTGATATTACCAACGATATTGACCATGGTGATTCCCCGCGGCAGCAAGCCTGAAAAATGATTTCAGCCTTACTGTACCGCAGGAGATTAACCAAGACCAGCGACCTGACAGATCGCCCAGACAAAACAACCGGACTTAGTCTCTGGATGAGATTTAATTGAAGGTGGCGAAACTGCTCATTGGCTCACGGGCTGACACCAACGTATTCACCGGTGCGCGGGGATCCGCATAACCCAACGACATACCACAGATAATAAAACGATCATCAGGCACCGACAGCACTCGCCGGGTCACCGTATGAAACTGATTCCAGGCACCTTGACTGCAGGTGGCCAGCCCGTCCTGATGAGCGATGAGCATAATGTTCTGCATAAACATGCCAATATCTAAAAAGCTCATGGCATCCAGGTCCTTGTCGATGGTGAAGATCAAGCCCACTGGCGCATCGAAGAACTTGTAGTTACGACCCCACTGATTAAAGTTGGCGCGTTCGTCGCCGCGAGGGATTTCCAACAGACTATACATGTCTTTGCCCAATTGCCGCATACGGCTGGTGTAGGGCTCCTTGCGCTTTGAGGTTCGCGGAAATTCAGCAGACGCATCTTGCGGCGCGTTTTCCCGGTGTGCCAGCACTGCACTCACCAGCTCATCACGCTTGGCACCCATGGCGACATGCACGTGCCAGGGCTGAACATTCGTGCCACTGGGCGCGAGATTAGCCCGCTCGAGAATAGTCTCAACTAACGCCCGATCTACAGGGGTATCGAGGAACTGGCGAACAGACTTGCGATTACGGATGGCTTCGTCGAGATTCATGACTAATCACTGGAACAGAAAAATGAAGCGCCGACGTTACAGGCTGAACGCGAAACTAACAAGCCTCGGCTCACTGCCCTGGCAGCCTGCCCCTTCAAACCTGCAGGTCAAACCTCAGACCTCACAAGGGCTTCGTTTGGAGGCGAATTTGACCCAAACTTGGTTTCTTGAAATGATTCAAGGTATAAGAGCATTACAGTCGACGCACACCGTCGCCGTATAAGCACTTGACTGACAGCCGGCGGCGGCTTGAGACTAAACCGTTAACACCGGCATGCTCGCCAACTCATAAGGAAACTGCACTTGGACATGAATTTCAATGCTGATGACGAGCACTTTCGCACCGAAGTGCGGGACTTTTTTGCCCATCAATATCCGCAAGACTTGATCACAAAAGCCGCCAGCGCCTTTGTCCTGGAGAAAGCCGATTACCAGCGCTCTGAGCAGGCACTGGCGGCCAAAGGCTGGCTGTGTGTGAACTGGCCCAAGGAACAGGGCGGCACCGGTTGGAATGCCAACCAGAAGTATATCTTTGATCAGGAACTGGAATTGGCCGGCGCCATCAACCCGGTACCCATGGGTGTCATCTATGTGGGGCCGGTGATCTGCGCGTTTGGCACACCCGCGCAACAGGCTCGCTGGCTGCCAGGCATCCAGCAGAGCACCACCTTCTGGGCCCAGGGCTATTCGGAGCCAGGCTCTGGCTCGGATCTGGCATCACTGCAATGCCGGGCCACCCTCGACGGTGACAGCTACGTGGTGGAAGGCACGAAAATCTGGACCAGCCTGGCACAACATGCCGACTGGATATTCCTGCTGGTGCGCACCAGCCATGAATCCGTCAAGCAACAGGGCATTACCTTTCTCTGCACACCCATGAATGCACCAGGCATTGAAGTCCACCCCATTACCACCATTGACGGCCGCCATCATCTGAACCGGGTGACCTTCGACCAAGTCAGGGTCCCGGTTGATAACCGCATTGGCGATGTCGGCGAGGGTTGGCGTTACGCCAATTTTCTGCTGGGCAATGAACGCACGTCCTATGCCCATGTAGCGGGGAAACGGATGCAAATGGCCGCCACCCGGGCACTGGCAGAACAACACCCTGCGCTGGCTGATGACGACACATTCTGGCAAGCCTTTAACGCCCTCGAAGTCCGCCTCAACGCCTTGGACATTACCGTTCTGCGGGTCCTGTCGTCCCTGAAAGACGGTGCCTCACCGGGCAACGAGTCTTCCATCCTAAAAATTCTGGCGACAGAGATTGCCCAGGACATCACCGCCTTGTCCATGCAGGCCCAGGGCTACCCGGCGCAAGCCGCTGTGCACACCGACATGCCCTCTGAAGCCGCTGCCAAGGCCACAGCTGACTATATGGGCACCCGCGGCCAGACGATCTATGGCGGCGCCAACGAGATCCAGAAAAACATTATTGCCAAGCGGGTCCTGGGTTTATAGCAACACCTCACCACTAACATTGAGAGAACACAGATCATGGGACTCTTTGAACGCTATCT
>JABMOJ010000260.1 GCA_013204195.1 SAR86 cluster bacterium | reverse complement strand
CGGCGCAGGTGATAAAGGGGCGTAAGTTTGGGCTAAGGGGCATAGCGGATTCCATATTGTCGAGCTTTTGTGGTGATATCTAAATAGAATGCAAGTCAATGGCACACAATTAAGAGCACGGGATAGATGATGGCACATGAACGAATAATTCAAAAGGTTGGCGTATTGGGCGCCGGCACCATGGGCGCGGGTATTGCGCAAACCTTTGCGAGTGCCGGTATGACCGTTGTATTGCGTGATATGGACCAGGCCTTCGTCGATCGCGGCGTAGCAAGTATTGAAAACAATTTGGGTCGCCTGGTGGCCAAAGGCAAGCTGGATCCGTCAGATAAAGAGGCCATTGTCGCTCGAATCGAGGGCACCACGGACCAGTCTGCATTTAACGATTGTGACTTGATTGTTGAGGCCGTGGTTGAAAATATGCACATTAAGCAATCGATTTTTGCCGAGCTAGATAAGTCTTGTCGAGCCGATGCCATATTGGCGTCCAACACCTCCTCCTTGTCGATCACTGAAATTGCCAGTGGCACCCAAAATCCAGACCGCGTGATTGGCCTGCATTTTTTCAACCCTGCTCCAGTCATGCAATTAGTGGAAGTCATTCGTGGTATTGCCACCGCCCAAGAGACCGTTGACGTAGTGATGAGCGTAGCAAAAGCCATCGGTAAACAACCGGTGGAAGTCGCAGAGGCGCCGGGCTTTGTGGTGAACAGAATCCTCGTGCCGATGATTAATGAAGCCGTTGGCATACTGGCTGATGGCGTGGCCACCGCTCAAGACATCGATGCCGCAATGAAGCTGGGGGCTAACCACCCTATGGGCCCTTTGACCTTGGGCGATATGATTGGGTTGGATGTTTGTTTGGCGGTGATGGATGTGCTTTATCAAGAATTTGGCGATCCGAAATACCGCGCTCATCCGCTGCTGCGTAAGACCGTCCGCGCTGGCTGGTTGGGGCGTAAAACAGGCCGAGGCTTTTTTGAATATTAAAGGTGTCTTCGCCGCTGGCTGTTAAATAGGAAATGGATCTTCCATCCCTGGCTCTAACGGAATTTTAAAGGCATTCAGCGTCAGGGAAATCAAGCAGTAATAGCCCACGGTCGCCACCAGTTCAATCATGCCGGTTTCCGTAAAGCGCGCAAGGCCCAGGCCATAGGTTGCATCGCTGATACCGTGCTCGGTGAGCATTTCTCGAGCGATTTTATAAGACAGCCCTTCGTCGCCATTGAAGTCGGGGTCTTCGCCGTCGCGCAGTAAATCAAGACAAGACTCGCTGACGCCAGCCTGGATGGCCAAGGCCTTGTGGGTCGAAAATTCGAATTTCGAGTGGTGGAAAGCCCCCACGGTACAGATAGCCACTTCTTGTACGTTAGATGCCAGGCTGGTCGTGAAGCGAATCGCTTCGCCGACTTTCTGTATGGGGCCACCCACACCGGGCGCTCGCACCCATACGCCAAATGGGCCTATAAGGCCAATGCCTGGGCGGCCCTTGGCCCGCGGCCCCTGTTCAATGGCGTCCAGCACTTGTTGCTGGTTTGGCGCCAAGGCGCCTCTGGTTACGGGTGTTAATCGCATTCTGTTCTCCACAAGGCTGAGGTCTATGCCGCGAGGATAACAAAACGCTGCCGCGATGCCTTGGTAAAAAATTCGACACTTGGCAATAAATAGCCCTGTAAACCCAGAAACGCTGCCGCTGAGTCAAGCTCGTAGAGAGTGCTGCCGAATCTATGCTGAGATTCTTGTGCGGTGACAACTTCCGCGAAAACGGGGTATTGTGACCTAGGACAGTCATCATGGATCATGGCAGGTCGGCAGGGCGCCGTGGTTCAGTTGCTACGCCCTGGCGGTGGCCCAACCGAGAATGAATATGCAGCGCGAGACACATATACTGCACCGCCAAATTCAAGCCGATCTGCCTGTCGCCGACCATGGCGAAGGTGTTTATGTCATCGATACAAAGGGCAAGCGTTACCTGGATGCTTGTGGCGGCGCGGCGGTGTCGGTGTTTGTCAACAAAGATGTCGCGTTCATTGATTATGCAACCTTAGCCAGTGAGGGCTTGTCGGCGCACAATTCTTTCGGTGGATTCAGCCAGACCTCACTGG
>JABMOJ010000259.1 GCA_013204195.1 SAR86 cluster bacterium | reverse complement strand
CCTTGCCGTGCCAGTGCTGGCGATTGAGCCGCTGCTGGAGCAGATCTCGAAGGTTGTCAGTGAATCAGCGGTGATCACCGATGTCGGTAGCGTGAAATCGCCCATCATTGATGCGGCCCGGCGCCAGCTGCCGAATTTGCTGTCCAGAATTGTGCCTGGACATCCCATCGCGGGCTCTGAACAACATGGCGTTCAAGCCGCGAATGCGGACCTGTTCCTGCGCCATAAGGTTATTCTGACCCCGTTGCCTGAGACGCATGGGGCAAGCCTGGCCAAGCTAACGACATTCTGGCAGGCCCTGGACGCGGATGTGGTGGAGATGAGCCCAGCCCATCATGATGCGGTATTAGCTCAGACCAGTCATTTGCCTCACCTACTCGCCTATGCGCTGATTGACACGCTATCTATGCAGGGCGATTCGCTGGAAATTTTCGATTATGCCGCCGGTGGTTTGCGCGATTTTTCGCGTATCGCCGCCTCGGACCCCGTGATGTGGCGGGATATTTATCAGGCTAATAGTGGCCCCGTGCTGACGATTCTTGATCGCTATATGAAGGAGCTCATGGAGCTTAGAGAACTGATCGCGAACGACCAGTCTGAGGAGTTAACTGCCGTTTTTACGCGCGCCAAACTGGCCAGAGATCACTTTTCAGTCCTGTTGAGCCAGCGCGGCCAGACTACGAATACCAAGGAAATACCATGACCCAGCAGCCCAGTGGCGCGCTTCAAAACGAACCCCGGGGTGTGCTCGTGGTGGCCATTGATGGGCCGAGTGGCTCGGGTAAGGGCACTATTGCCCATCGTTTGGCGGCAGCCTTGGGTTTTCATATTCTCGACAGCGGCGCCTTATATCGTTTGATCGGTCTGGCCGCTTGCAATCATCAGGTCGATCTGGCCGATGAGGCAGCGCTGGCGAAGATTGCCGCTGAGCTGGATGTCCACTTTATTCCCACTGAGGATCCGCAGGAGCCATTGCAGATTGTGCTCGAGGGACAGCATGTCACGCGCCTGATTCGTACGGACGATGCCGGTACGAATGCGTCCCAAGTAGCCAAGTTTACTGCCGTCCGTGATGCCCTGATCCAGCGCCAGCGCGACTTTGCCCAGGCTCCGGGGCTGATTGCTGATGGCCGGGATATGGGGACCGTAGTATTTCCTGATGCAGCGCTTAAAATCTATCTGACCGCCAGCGCTGAGGCCCGCGCGCAAAGGCGATACAAGCAGTTGAAAGATAAGGGAATGGGTGTTAGTCTTCACGCCCTTTTTCTGAGCATTCAAGCCCGCGACGAACAAGACATGAACCGCTTGGTAGCACCACTGAAACCGGCGGCTGATGCGCTGATCATAGACAGTACTGAGATGAGCCTCGAAGAGGTATTTGACACAGTGTTAGCCGCGGCTCAAGCCAGGCTTGGCTAATGTTTTAGAGCAGGTTTAGAGCAGGGTGTAGCACCGATTTTAGAAAGAGGAAGAAGTAAAAAAAGAGTAAGACACTGTTGGTTGAATCGAGAAAGCCTCCGAAATTCTCGAGATCAGCCTTATTAATGATCAGACCCGCCGAAGTCGGAAGCTTTTGGTTATGGCGGTAGAAATTAGCCCAATGGGCGCAGGAAGAAAAATCCATGAGTGAAATGACAGAAATGACAGAAACGATGGAAAGTTTTGCGGACTTGTTTGCCGAAAGTTTGCAGACGATCGATATGCAATCCGGTTCGATTATCTCCGGTCTTGTTGTCGATATCGATAGTGAGTGGGTCACAGTCCACGCTGGCCTAAAGTCAGAAGGGGTTATTCCCAGAATTCAATTTTTAGACGATGCCGGCAATCTTGAAGTCGCCGTCGGAGATACTGTCCAGGTAGCCATGGAAGCCGTTGATGACGGTTTCGGTGAGACTCGCCTCTCCAGAGAAAAAGCCAAACGGGCTGAAAGCTGGATGATGTTGGAAAAAGTCTACGAAGACCAGGAAGTCATTAAAGGTATTATCAGCGGCCGCGTTAAAGGCGGATTTACCGTTGAAATCAGGGATGTCCGGGCCTTCCTGCCTGGTTCACTGGTTGATGTTCGACCATTGCGCGAAACCGAGCACCTGGAAGGTAAGGAACTCGAGTTTAAGGTCATCAAGCTTGACCAGAAGCGTAACAACGTCGTGGTTTCTCGCCGCGCCGTACTTGAAGAAGAAAACAGTGCAGAGCGCGAGCAGTTGCTTGAGAATCTGCAGGAAGGCCGGGAAGTCAAAGGTATCGTCAAGAACCTGACTGATTACGGCGCGTTTGTTGACTTGGGCGGCGTTGACGGCTTGCTGCACATCACCGACATGGCCTGGAAGCGTATTAAGCATCCGAGTGAAATCGTTGCCGTTGGTGATGAAATCAACGTCAAGGTACTGAAGTTTGATCGTGAGCGTAATCGCGTGTCACTGGGTCTCAAGCAGTTGGGTGAAGATCCATGGGTCTTGATCACTAACCGCTATCCTGAAGGTACGCGCACTATGGCCAAGGTGACTAACCTCACTGACTACGGTTGTTTTGCCGAGCTGGAAGAAGGCGTAGAAGGTTTGGTACACGTCTCTGAAATGGATTGGACTAATCGTAACATCCACCCGAGCAAAGTTGTCCAGGTCGGTGACGAAGTCGAAGTCATGGTGCTTGATATTGACGAAGAACGTCGTCGTATCAGCTTGGGTATCAAGCAATGCCAGGGTAATCCGTGGGAAGAGTTTGCAACTCAGCACCAGAAGGGCGACAACATTCAGGGCTATATCAAGTCAATCACTGACTTCGGCATCTTTATCGGTCTCGAAGGCAATATCGACGGACTGGTACACCTGTCTGATATCTCCTGGAATGAGCCAGGTGAGCAAGCGGTTCGACGATTCACTAAGGG
>JABMOJ010000258.1 GCA_013204195.1 SAR86 cluster bacterium | reverse complement strand
TGACGCCAAAAAGCCTGAGCGTGATCGAATATCAGGAGCTAGGCTACTTTGGCTTTCCGCAGGCCAGGGAAATTAAACCCTTCAGTCTAACTAATCAGAATGGCGAGACCGTCGGTATCGCTGATCTGAAAGGTCATTGGTCACTTTTGTTTTTCGGTTTCACTTATTGTCCCGATATTTGCCCCACCACCCTCGGCGTGCTTAATCGAGCAGTTAAAAAAATGCAGACGCCGCCGCAAATCGTGTTGGTGAGTGTTGATCCAGAGCGTGACACGCCTGCTCAGTTAGCCAGCTATTTGGCCGGGTTTAACGCTGATTTTCAGGGTTACACCGGTAGTTTTGACAGCATTGTTGGGCTTGCGACTAACGTCAACGTCGCTTTCGGCAAGGTCCCAGGTGCAGAACCGGGGACCTACACCGTTGATCACAGTGCGAGTATTGTGGTGGTGGACCCATTCGGACGATACGCCGGCTTTATCAAAGCACCGCATCAAGCTGAAAAAATTCAAAAAATTATCGACTCGTTACAGCGCTAATTTCAGTGAGGGTTTATCCCAGCTGTCGGGCTATTCGTAAAAATTCCTCAGGGTCTTTTAGGTAAGCGTCCCCCTCACCACTGAGGAGCCTTGTTAGAATAAATCTTAAAGCACCAACTCGCTGAAAAGAGGTCAAAGCCTCGCGCTCCTCGGAGGTCAAAGGCCGAACACTTTCGTAGCCCTCGATCAAACTGTGTTTTCGCCTGGAATCAATCTGCCCGTTGGAATCGCTGCACCAGTCGTTTACCGTAATCGCCAGATCCTGAATCAAGTTATCCTGGCACGCGTGATAAAAATCAATAATGCCGGTTAAGGTATCGTCGATAAACAACGCATTGTCGCGAAATAGGTCGCCATGAACGATGCCCGTGGGCAAGTCCAAATGCTCAATCTCGCGGTGTTCTGCCAGTATCGTTCTGAGTAACTGTTGATCTGCGATTGCGAGTCTAGAGCTGAGCTGATCGACTGTTGCCGTCGCCCAAGCCAAATCATAGGGATTGGATCGGGTGAGGCTAACGCCGCTAGCCGCCGCGTGGAGATTGGCGAGTGCTTGACCGATTTGGTGGCATTGCTGATAGTTGACAATTTGTGGGTGGGCACCCGCCAGTTTTGGAAACAACCAAGTGGGTTTCCCGCAAAAAATTGTACTCGACATGCCATCTAGTGTGCGTTTGGGTGCCGGTACTGGTATCCCTGCGCGGGCAAGCTGGCTTAGGAGTTGACTGAAAAAAGGCGCCTCTTTAAAACTCAGGCCTTCGTTGATCGTCAGCACATACTCACTGATCACGTCATCTGCTTGCAGATTAACGAAGTAGTTGGAGTTTTCTATGCCCGCAGCAATTGGCGAGCAGGACACGAGCTCGCCCAGTTCGAACATGCACAGGTAACGGCTTAATGCCGACTCGGAAAAGCTAGTAAAGGCGGCCACAGGTTACCACTCGAATAATACCCAACTGGGGTAAAGATTTTTGCTGTGATCCAGATTGGAGAAATGTGGCGACCCATCAGCCGGGACCATATAGTACGGGCGGCCATTTTTTGGAACAATCTTGATCATCATCAAGATGCCGTTAGTACGGTATTCATAAATCATGCGGTCCTCGCCCACCACAATTTCGACATCTCTGCCTTCGCTTGCTTCGTCCGGCAGGGCTATCTCGCTTGCCGAAACCGAATAGAAAAAGCTACTGCAGCATAACAACAACACAAGTTGAACTAGGATTGGAAAGTTGCGTGAGTTCACAGTATGGTTCCCCAAAATACCTGAGCGATATGAGATGAAAGACAACTACCCATTGGTTCTGATTGATGGTTCATCGTACCTTTTCCGTGCTTACCATGCACTACCCAAGTTAATGAGCACCAAAGGTGCTCATACGGGAGCAATCAGAGGCGTTATCAGCATGATCAGGAAGCTGATGGCAGATTATCCTCAGAGCCATATCGCTGTCGTGTTCGATGCCAAGGGCAAGTCTTTCAGAAATACGCTGTACCCGGCTTACAAGGAAAACCGGGCCGCCATGCCCGACGAGCTCAGAGAACAAATTGCCCCCATTCAGGACATCATTCGAAAAATGGGCCTGCCGCTGCTAATCATCGACGGTGTTGAGGCAGATGATGTGATTGGCACCTTGGCCGAGGACGCGACCCGGCGACAAATGCCGGTGCTGATATCAACGGGTGATAAAGATATGGCGCAATTGGTCAATCCGCACATCACGTTAATCAACACCATGACGGATACGATGATGGATGAGGCCGGTGTGTTGGAAAAATTCGGTGTTCGGCCCGATCAAATTATCGACTACTTGGCGCTTGTCGGCGACACGTCTGACAATATTCCTGGGGTGCCTAATTGTGGGCCGAAAACGGCGGTTAAATGGCTTGCTGCGCATGCCAGTGTTGAGGGCATTATTAGTCATGCAGAAGAAATCAAGGGTAAGGTTGGCGAAAATCTTCGGAATTCCTTAGAGACGCTGCGCCTGTCTTACCAGCTGGCGACCATTAAGTTGGATGTGGCGCTTGATGTGACGCCTGACGAGTTGGTATTGACGCCGCCGGATGCCGGAGCATTGCGGCAAATTTTCACGGAGTATGAGTTTCGGCAGTGGGTGGACGAGCTCCGCGGCGATAGCGAGTCTGTGGTACTCGATGAATCAACGCCCACAGAGTATCAGACGATTTTGAGCCTTGACGAGTTGGCTCGATGGATCGCTATTTTGCAAGCTGCGCCGGTCTTTGCTTTCGATACGGAGACGACAAGTCTTGACTACATGCAAGCCGAATTAGTTGGCGTGTCATTCAGCGTTAAATCCGGAGAGGCCGCCTATATTCCTCTGGCTCATGCTTATCTTGGCGTGCCCGAGCAATTGTCTCGAGAGATTGTCCTTGGCGAGCTGCGTGGATTATTAGAAGACCCAGGCAAGCAGAAGATTGGCCAAAATCTTAAGTACGATATGAGCGTACTCGCTCGTTATGGCATTGAGCTTCGTGGCGTCGCCTTCGACACGATGTTGGAGTCTTATGTACTGAACTCGGTGGCGACAAGGCATAACATGGATGATCTGGCGTTAAAGTACTTGGGTAAGAGTACGATTGCCTTCGAGGAAGTTGCGGGCAAGGGCGCCAAGCAAATCACCTTCGACCAGGTTGAAATTGAGATTGCGTCAAAATATGCCGCCGAGGATGCTGATATCACTTTGCAGCTACATGAAGCGTTGTGGCCAAAATTGCAGGCGCTGCCGTCCTTGCAAAGTGTATTCGAGAAAATCGAATTACCGTTGGTCAGCGTGTTGTCCAGAATTGAGCGTAACGGCGTACTGCTGGACAGTGGCTTACTCAACAGGCAAAGCGCAAAACTGAGCCAGCGCTTGCAAGAATTGGAACGTGACGCCTTTGAGCTGGCGGGAGAACCCTTCAATCTCGGTTCGCCGAAGCAGCTACAAACCATATTTTTTGAAAAGCTGCAGTTGCCGGTCAAGAAAAAGACACCCAAGGGCCAACCATCGACGGCAGAGGATGTGCTGCAGGAGTTAGCGCTGGATTATCCTTTACCCAAGGTTATTCTCGAATATCGCGGGTTGTCTAAATTAAAGTCTACGTATACGGATCAGTTGCCTAAACAGGTGAATCCAGGCACCGGTCGAATCCATACCTCATACCACCAGGCGGTAGCGGCCACTGGCCGGCTATCCAGTACTAACCCCAATTTGCAAAATATACCCATACGAACAGAAGAAGGTCGTCAGGTGCGTAAAGCGTTCATTGCCGCGCCGGGGTATCAATTGATCGCTGCCGATTATTCGCAAATTGAATTGCGGATCATGGCGCACCTGTCTTCAGATGCGGGTTTATTAACGGCATTCGCGCAGGGGCTGGATATCCACAAGGCCACTGCGGCTGAAGTATTTGGCCAAAGTCTAGATGCAGTGACAGCCGACCAGCGGCGCAGTGCCAAGGCCATTAACTTTGGTTTGATCTACGGTATGTCTGCCTTTGGTTTGGCGCGCCAGCTGAGTATCGGGCGGGGTGATGCCCAGTCTTATATTGATCTGTATTTTGAACGCTACCCAGGCGTCCTTGATTACATGGACAGAACTAAGGCCCTCGCCGCCGAGCAGGGTTTTGTTGAGACCCTATTTGGTCGACGCCTATATTTACCAGAGATCAACACCAGTAATTTCCAGCGCCGTCAAGGCGCCGAACGTACTGCGATCAATGCGCCGATGCAGGGTTCGGCGGCGGATATTATCAAGCTGGCCATGATCGATGTTGATCGATGGTTGACCACCGACAAGCCAGATGCCCGTATGATCATGCAGGTGCATGACGAATTAGTGCTAGAGGTTAAAGCCGATCAGGTTGTTGAGGTTGCCGCGATCCTTACCGCTAAGATGAGTCAGGCGGTTGAACTCAAGGTGCCATTGCTGGTGGAGACGGGAGTGGGTCTGAATTGGGAAGAGGCGCATTAGGCGCCCCTTTAGATCCAGCGTTGGTCGACGAGGTGCGAAGGATAAGTGCCAAATAAAATTATTTTGGCGATTATTACGGAGTTGTTGAACTTTGCCGGTCGGCACCAGTCTGATCACTGTAACGCGCAAGTTGTTAGAAAGTTTGAGCTGGTAGGTTTGATCGTTATTCTTACGAGTGCATTTGGTAGTTTGGTAGAAAGGCTTTTATAAGTAAGGCTTTTTTAGTAAGGCTTCGGTAATTTTCTCCCCCAAAAGAGCCGAAGAGCCCTGGTCACTCCCCCCCAACGGTGACCAGGGTTTTTTTTGCCTAAATTTCGTCAGGCTGTGACTGGGTCGTTGACGCAGGCTTGGTCAAGGTCAGTGCCGCCAGATTCACTTTTAGGACAAAAACGTCAGTCCTGGCCGGTCTCTTGCTGATCGACATCGATATTCCGCAGATCATTCCTTGGCATGGATCGATCGGGCCCGCCGGCAGCAATCCAGTCTGATAATTGGTTCAGGAGTATTTTTTGGCCAACTTCGTGAGTCGATGAAAATAGCTGGATACTGGCGAGTTTGCTCACTTCCCGTTTGACATGCAGTAACGCAGCCTGCTGGGCGCCCCGTTTGAGCTTGTCACACTTGGTTAGGAGGATGTGCAGCGGCATGCCCGCACCGGCGCACCAGTCAAGCATGGTCTGGTCAAAGGGTTTCAATGGATGCCGAATGTCCATCAAGAGTACAAGCCCACACAGGGATTCACGGTTACGTAAATAGTTGTCGATATTTTCATGCCATTCGCGCTTGAGTGCAGTTGGCACCTTGGCGTAGCCATAACCGGGTAAATCTACCAGTCGAAAGGCTTCGGATACGGTAAAAAAATTGATCAACTGTGTGCGGCCGGGGGTCTTGCTGGTTCGTGCCAGCTTATTGAGCCCGGTTAGATAGTTGATTGCGCTGGATTTACCCGCATTTGAGCGTCCACAGAAGGCGACTTCCAGGCCAACATCTGCCGGGCACTGGCTGAGTTTTGCGGCACTTTTAAGAAACTGGATGTCATCCAGGTTCACTTTTGTTCGATTTATCATCTGTTCTGGCATAATCACGTTATATTTGCTGCTTTGTGGCTTGGGCCTTCCGGCTAAGTTTGTTATATACTTGTGCGCCTATGTTAACACTGCTCATCCTGTATTTAGTTTTTTTAGGGACACTCATGTTTAGAATATTAATTGGTCTTATCGTCATAGTATCATCAACCTTCGCGTTTGCTGCCGGGGACCCTCAGCAAGGCAAAGCACTTTCCGCGGTTTGTGTCGCCTGTCATGGTCAGGATGGGAATAGCCCCGCAGGTGCGTTTCCTAGTTTGGCGGGTCAGGGGCAACGATACCTGGTCAAGCAATTGCAAGATATCAAGTCGGGCGATCGCGCCGCGGTCTTGATGACGGGCATTCTGGATGCTTATTC
>JABMOJ010000257.1 GCA_013204195.1 SAR86 cluster bacterium | reverse complement strand
GGCGAGACCTTCGTTGAGCCAGATCCGAGTCTCGGTTATGCCGAAAACTTCCTCAATATGTGCTTTGGTGAGACCGGCAAACCTTCGACAATCAGCCCAGTTATAACCGAGGCGATGGACAAAATCTTCATTTTGCACGCTGATCACGAGCAAAATGCCTCAACATCAACAGTGCGAATGGCGGGTTCTACTGACTGCAATCCTTACGCCGCCATCTCAGCTGGCGTGTCAGCCCTCTGGGGACCGGCCCACGGGGGAGCTAACGAAGCCGTTCTGGACATGCTGATGGAGATTGGTGACGAATCTCGCGTCGCCGAGTATGTGGAGAAAGCCAAGAATAAGGACGACCCCTTTAAACTCATGGGCTTCGGCCACCGGGTTTACAAAAATTTCGATCCCCGCGCCAAGGTGATGGAGTCGTATTGTGCGGCAGTACTGGCCGAGCGAGGCGTTGAAAACGATCCGCTGCTGAAAATAGCGAAAGCACTCGAAAAGATTGCTCGCGAAGACGACTACTTTATCTCGCGGAAACTCTACCCAAATATCGATTTCTACTCGGGCATCACCCTGAAAGCCGTCGGCATCCCAACAGAGCTTTTCACCGTAATATTTACCCTCGGTCGTATGCCAGGCTGGGTGACTCACTGGGATGAGATGCTCAGCGCACCGTACAAGATTGCTCGTCCCCGCCAACTTTACCTCGGCGAGCATCAGCGGGACTTCATTGCCCTTGACGCTCGCTAAAGCCCAGGGCCCTTGGGCCCTCGTCAGGTTCACCTAGCACCTAAACACTTAACGAACAGGATTGATCATTTGAATATTTCAGCACAGATGGAAACAACTAAAGGCACCATCAATATCAACTTTTTTGCTGACGAAGCACCCATCACGGTGGCTAACTTTGTTAATCTCGCCCAGCACGGCTACTACGACGGTTTGAACTTTCACCGCGTTATTGCCAACTTTATGATCCAGGGCGGATGTCCCTTAGGCTCTGGAACCGGCGGCCCGGGTTACCAGTTTGAAGATGAGTTTGTCGCGTCTTTACGCCACGATAAGCCCGGCAAACTCTCCATGGCCAATGCGGGTCCACGGACCAACGGCAGTCAATTCTTCATCACCCATGTGGCGACACCTCACCTCAACAATGCTCACACGGTCTTTGGCGAAGTCGCATCCAGCGAAGATCAGGCTATCGTTGATGCCATCGCACAAGGCGACAAGATCATCAAGCTCACTATCACTGGTGACAGCGCTGAGTTGCTAGAAGCACAAAAAGATCGTGTTAGCGCCTGGAATGACGCGTTAATCAAGAGCTTCCCCGACCTGGCATAAGGCTTCAGGAACCTATACGAGGCCATTGGCCTCGTATACCAACTTGGTACTGTGCCGAACCCAAAGAACGGCATAGCGGTCACTACAGACGGTATTTTTGGCACTGCTCGGGGAGTGCTAACATAGGTACACCCATCAACGAGTACATTCCATGCAAGGCGTCATTCTCGATGCGGCGAGCCTCGGCCACGATCTCGACTTAAGTCCATTACTGAACTCGGCACCTAGCTGGCAAGTGTACAACGATACGCCGGCCGCCTTGGTGGATGAACGCATTCGCGGTATGGATATCGTACTAACCAACAAAGTTAAGTTGTCGGCGACGGCTATCCAAGGGGCAGCCAAGCTAAAATTCATCGGCGTGATGGCTACCGGCACTAACAATATCGACCTAAATGCCGCCCAACGACAGAACATTGTTGTCAGCAATGCAGTCGGTTATGCCACGCCATCAGTGGTTCAGCATACGCTGACGCTAATCCTCGCGTTAGCTACTCGCCTCAATCTCTATCACCGTGATGTCCAAGCGGGTAAGTGGCAGCAGAGCAGGACCTTTTGCCTGTTAGACCACCCAATAATGGAGCTCAGCGGTAAGACCCTTGGCATTGTCGGCTGCGGCGAACTAGGAAGCCAAGTCGCGCAGGTCGCCAAGAGCTTCGGCATGCTGATCAAGGTGGCCCAGCGGCCTGGACTTAAGCATTCTGACGCTGAACGGGGTTACCCTCGATTACCCCTCGAACAGTTACTTCCCCAGGTCGATGTCCTTAGTTTACATTGTCCTTTGGTGGCTGAGACAGAACACTTGATCAATCAAGAGACCTTGCAACTGATGAAGCCAAGTGCTTTTTTGATTAATACCGCACGAGGTGGACTGGTTGACTCAAGCGCGCTCCTCGCCGCGCTTCATAGCGGCCAACTTGCTGGCGCTGCGATTGATGTATTGACGACTGAACCGCCGGAAAAAGACGAACCGCTGCTCTCAGTGTCGCAGGCCAATCTGATTGTCACGCCCCATACAGCCTGGGCTGCGGTGGAGTCTCGAAAGCGATTACTGATTCAGGTATGCGAAAATCTTGAGGGTTTCCTGTGTCAGACGCCACGCCGCCAAGTCTTACCAACCTAACATCAAATGCTCATCGAAAGCCGAGCATCAGGTTCCTGCGCACCTGTGTGGCCTGACCTCACCTACCGAATTAAGGTTTTCATCCCTTGCTCAATGCCGGTGACACTAAGATGATACATCTGCGCCGCCATCAATCGCTGGATCATCGTGATGCTGTAGCTATCCTGCCACTGAAGCGGGTTAACCGGATTCAACCAGACCACTTTTCGAAAATGCTGCTGTAGTCGATCAAGCCAGACCTCGCCGGGCTCCCCATTGAAATGTTCAACGCTGCCACCCTTCTGGGTGATTTCTTCACGGGCCATACTGGCATCGCTGACGATAATGATCTTGTAGTCCGCAGCATACTTTCGCAGTAAGTCATGAGTATTGACACGCTCTTCCTGACGACGACTATTCGAGGTCCAGAGCGACTCGTAGATAAAATTATGGAAGTAATAGTATTCTAAATACTTAAACTCAGACCGGGCGGCAGAAAACAGCTGCGCGCAACATTCAATATGTTCATCCATGGAACCGCCGACGTCTAGCAACAGTAAGACCTTGACGGAGTTACGGCGCTCAGGCACTTCTTTGATCTGCAGAAAGCCCCCATTATTGGCCGTCGAGCGGATCGTATCGTCGAGATCCAACTCAAGATCCGCAGAGGTCCTGGCAAACTTTCTCAAGCGTCGAAGGGCCATCTTCATATTTCGAGTACCCAGCTCAACGTCAGGATCATAATCCTCATACTGTCTGAGCTGCCAGACCTTCATCGCCGACTGCTGAGCCGGCACATCATTAGCGTCGCGAACGCCTTGACCTGGGTGCTCACCACTGCCTAAACCCGATTCGCCATCAAGACCCTCGCCATGATCGCCACCCTCGCCCTCGCCCTCTCCTTCTCCTTCGCCTTCGCCTTCGCCCTCGCCTTC
>JABMOJ010000256.1 GCA_013204195.1 SAR86 cluster bacterium | reverse complement strand
GCCGCTGGCAGGCCGCGAGGTATCATGAGGAGTATGAGAAAGTGGCGGGAACCTGGCAGATCAGCCATCTGAAAATCGTCGAACCGGTCATGAGCGCCCGCTATGAACAGGGTTGGCGCAATGGCCAAGTACCCGCAGAGAAGCCTGAGCGTGAGTGATCTTGTGGTTCATGGCCACTGCGATTCGAAATTTGAAGCCGTGCGTCGAGGCTTTGTGGAGAATTTTACGCAACGCGACGAGCTCGGGGCGTCGGTGGCCGTTGTGTATGAAGGCGAACTGGTGGTCGACCTGTGGGCCGGTTATGGGGATGCCGACAGAACCCGGCCCTGGTTGGAAGATACGCTCGTCAACGTCTGGTCTGTGGGCAAAGCCATGACCGCCTTGACCCTGTTGCATTTGCTGGAAAACCGCAACATTGACGTGAATTCCAGGGTTGCCGATCACTGGCCTGAGTTCGCCCAGGCGGGTAAGGGCCAGATTACCCTTGCTCAGGCTATGTCGCATCAGGCAGGACTCTGCGGAATCGACTCGCCGCTGCCGACAGACGCTTACTTTCACTGGGATCTCATGACCGCGGCCATTGCGCGACAAAAGCCATGGTGGGTCCCGGGACAAGCCCATGGCTATCATACCAATACCTTTGGTTTTCTTCTGGGAGAGCCGTTACAGCGGATTGCTGGACAGTCATTCTCTGACTACTTTCAGCAACAGATCGCCGGTCCGCTGGGTATGGACTTCCAATTCGGCGTGGCGGCTGTTCAGCAGCATCGCTGCGCTGATTTGACGTTTTTGGATCGTGCCGGCGTAGGCTTAGCGGCCCCTGTGATGGCACTGGACGCCAGTGATACCCTAGGTGCCATGCGAGAACGCGTGGCCAATAACCCGCCCTTGTTGTCCCTTGGGGTTAATTCAACAGCCTGGCGGCGAGCGGTCTTTCCCTCCACCAATCCGCAGTCCAACGCCCGCTCAGTGGCCCGTTGTTTCGGCGAGTTGGCCTTGATCGCGGCGGGCAAGCGCGTGGGCGTGATCAGTCAGGCGCAATTGAATCGCGCCACCCAGATTGTCAGCGATGGGTTGGACCTTAATGTCCAGCGTCCGACGCGATTTGGTTTGGGCTTTCAGTTGACGCAGCCCGACCGGCCGCTGGGGCCGAACCCTGGCACCTTCGGTCACTATGGCAATGGTGGGCATCTGGGTTTCGCGGATCCTTCTCGGTCATTGGGTTTTGCCTATCATATGAATCATCAGGGCTTCGCCTGGCGTGATCCGAGAAATATCACCCTCACGGATGCGGTATATCGGTCACTTTAAGACCGGCGCCTCGCATCACCGACCCTGCAGGGCAGCGAATGGAACACGCCAAAGCTTACTTAATGTCTAAGCCTGAAGCCTGGGAAGACTATCCCTTCAATCTTCCGGTGGCGGTCTACAAAATCCGGCATAAGATGTTCGCCACTCTGAGCGAAAGTGGCGGCCACTGGCGCATGAATCTCAAGTGTGAGCCGCTAGAGGCGATGATGCTCAGAGATGTATTCGAGGCGGTGCTGCCTGGCTATCATATGAATAAGGCCCACTGGAATACGATAGTGCTGGATGGCTCGATCCCCGCGAGTGAAATCGAGAGAATGATCGATAATTCCTATCAGCTGGTGATCAAAGGCTTGACCCGCATTGAGCGTCACCAGCTTGAAACCCGCTTTACGTCCGTCGAGCTCTACGGGTCGCGAAAATGATCTTTAGTTGTGGGCCGGGCTTTCTGGCTACCGTCGGTCGTTACCGGTTATGCTAACTGGATACCAGTGTCGAGATCGGCACAAACAAAGAACTGGCGGGAGACGAGCTTGAGTGCAACTATTGAAATCACACAGGATATTGCCATCATCACTATGGATGACGGCAAAGCCAATGCGATAAATCCGACCATGATCGCGGCGCTGAATACTTGTCTTGATCAGGCAGAACAAGCGGCCCGTGCCGTGGTGCTTGTGGGTCGAGAGAATCGATTCTCGGCGGGTTTTGATCTGAAACTGATGTCCAGCTTGACCAGCGATGAGGTCACATTGATGGTGAATGAGGGCGGTCGATTGGCGCTCCGTCTGTATACGTTTCCGATGCCGGTAGTATGCGCCTGTACCGGCCATGGTATTGCCATGGGCAGTTTTATCTTGCTCGCGTCAGACATCCGTATCGGCACAGAGGGGCCCTATAAGATCGGCGCCAATGAAACCGCAATTAATATGGTGCTGCCCGTGTTCGCGGTGGAGCTGCTCAAGGCGCGGATTGATCCGCGGCATCTGGGTCATGCTGCCATTAATGGCCATTTGTATGACCCGGATGGGGCCGTGGCAGCGGGCTTTCTCGATCGCATTGTGCCCGCCAGCCAGGTCAAAGCGACTGCAATCGAAGTCGCCCTCGAATTGAGTGCTCTGACGAGCCCCGCCTATGGCAAGAATAAGCGCTTAATTCGAGCGCAGACGATCGCTGTGATCGAGCCAAGCCTATAAGTTCAGTGGCGTAGAATCAGCGTCATCCAGGAATAGGCTGTTAGCCTATTTTTAGCCCGTTGTTAGTCGATTAAAGGAGTCCTCCATGAGAGCTGCAATCATGCGCGATGCGCGTCTTGTCGTTGATACCATGTCACGACCTGAGCCTGCCGCTGGCGAGGTGCTGGTCAAGACCCTGGCTTGCGGTATCTGCGGTTCAGACTTGCATGCATTGAAGTTCGGCCAGCAAATGGTTGAAACATCCAAGGCAACCGGCGGCTCCTTCTCCATGGACTTGAGTCACGATGTGGTGATGGGACATGAATTTTGTGCTGAAATTCTTGACCACGGACCCGGCACAACAAAGTCCCTCAAGGCGGGCACTCGAGTCTGTTCGGTGCCGATGACTATTCGAAATGGCGCGGTGAGCACGGTGGGCTACTCGAATCTGGTGCCCGGTGGTTATGCGGAAAATATGGTGCTTCATGAGTCGATGCTGCTGCCTGTGCCGAATGGTCTGGCCAGTGATCTGGCGGCGCTCACAGAACCCATGGCAGTGGGCCACCATGCAGTGCAGATGGCAAGGCTGAACAACGCCGAAATTCCTTTGGTGATTGGCTGCGGTCCCGTGGGTCTTGCGGTCATAGCCGCGCTCAAACGCCTGGGAGTCGGCCCCATTATCGCTGCTGACTTCAGCGAGACCCGCCGCAAGCTGGCGTTGATGATGGGCGCCGACGAGGTGGTCAATCCTGCCGAGTCATCGCCCTACGACAGTTGGCGATCGGTGGCGACGCTGGGTGTCGATGGGTCGCGCCTGCCGGAACTGCCGTTGGTGGGGCAACAATACCGAGAAGGTGTCTTCTTCGAGTGCGTGGGTATTCCCGGCGTGATCGATCAATTGATGGCAAATGCTCGTCGTGGCTGTCGGATTGTGGTGGTTGGGGTGTGTATGGAGCAGGACCATATTCGGCCGTTGGTGGGAATCAACAAAGAGCTGAATCTGCAATTTGTGCTTGGCTATACCGCCGATGAATTCAAAGAGACCCTCGGGCATATTGCCGAGGGAGACCTGGACGTCGCCCCCTTGATTACCGGCAAGGTCGGGCTTGACGGTATCGCGGCGGCTTTTGTCGATCTGGGCAGCCCGGAAGTGCATGCGAAAATTTTAGTGGATCCGTCGCTGTAATGCCTGACGCGAGTGGATCTAGGTGTCATCGAGTTCATAACGTGGCACCACGTGGCAGGGCGACAACGCGAGTTCCGGTGATTCATGTTTTCAGCAGTTATTAAAACGATAAAATCCCGGCCCACATACTCGGACCTACAAACCGATGTGCTGGCTGGGCTGACCGTGGGCGTTATCGCGCTTCCCTTGTCGATGGCGTTGGCAATTGCCAGTGGCGTCTCGCCGGAGCATGGGCTCTATACCGCGATCGTGGCCGGCATTATTATTGCGATATCTGGCGGCTCGAAAGTGAATATTTCCGGGCCGACTGCCGCCTTTGTCGTGGTGCTTTTACCTATCGTTCAACAGTTCGGCTTAAGCGGATTACTGCTCAGCGGTTTGATGGCCGGCATGATACTGGTGGCGATGGGGGTGGCCAAACTGGGGAACCTTATTGAGGTGGTTCCCTATCCAGTGATTGTGGGGTTTACCGCCGGAATTGGTGTCGTTATCGCCACCTTCCAGATTAAAGATTTTTTTGGGCTGACGGTGCCGCCAGTTGCAGGGCATTATGTCGATAAAATTTATGCGATCGTTCAAGCACTACCTACCCTGGACTTGCAGGAATTATTCATTGGTGGCTTGACCTTGAGTGTCCTGGTTCTGTGGCCCCGGTTGCGCTCGAAAATCCCTGGGCATCTGATAGCGCTGTTGGTGGGCACCATCGTGGCCTGGTTGGCGAGCCAGCTGCTGGCAGATTTCTCAGTCGCGACCATTGGTGATCGATTTCATTATGCCATCGATGGTATTTCAGGCAACGGCATTCCGCCCGTTGCGCCGAGTTTTAACTGGCCCTGGAATCTGCCGGATATTAACGGTCAGCCGATTGTTATTAGCTGGGTGCTGATTAACGCCTTGTTGCCAAGTGCTATTACCATCGCCATTTTGGGTGCGTTGGAATCTCTGCTTTGCGCGGTTGTTGCGGACGGTATGTCGGGTACGAAACATGATCCTAATGATGAACTTATTGGCCAAGGTCTTGGTAATATCATTGCCCCGTTGTTTGGGGGTATACCGGCTACGGCGGCGATCGCACGTACTGCGGCGAGTATCAAGGCGGGCAGCCGTTCGCCCCTGACCGCCATTGTCCACGGTGGTTTTATTCTGGTCACGATACTGTCGTTGTCGCCGTTTTTGTCCTATATCCCGATGGCTTCCATGGCGGCGTTGTTGCTGATGGTGGCGTGGAATATGAGCGATGCGAGGCATTTCATCAGAACCATTAAGGTCGCCCCGTTGAATGATGTGATCGTATTGCTGGTGTGTTTTTCGTTGACCGTGTTGTTCGATATGACCATTGCTGTTGGTGTCGGTATTAGTCTGGCGTCAATCTTGTTTATCCAGAACAGCATTACCTTAAGCACCACGACCAAAATTGAGCTTGACCAGAGTCGCTATGGAAAGGTCAAAAAAGAAGTTGTGATATATGACATTAATGGCGCGTTATTTTTTGGTTCGGCGCAGAAGGCTATGCGCAATATTACCGATATTAGTCCCGAGACACAGGTCATCATATTGGATATGACCGAGGTCAATATGATGGATATGAGCGCGATCATTGCCATGCAAGGGATCAAGGAAAATCTTGGAGCGAGGAACGTGGGGCTGATTATCAGTAATCTGGCGCCGCGGATGATTCTGAAACTTCGCCGGGCAGGGCTGCGCAAAGAAATTGGCAAAGTGGCGTTTTCACGGTCCGTTGTCGAGGGTTTGAAGAAAGCCGATAAATTACTGTTGCAGTATTCTGCTGCTGATTAACTTCAGGCGCAGCCTAGCGCCTGTCTTCACCGTTTGCTCATCACTCGCGCCCATCACAAGTGCGGCAATATAAACCGGACAATACTTCGCGCTGCAGATTTGAAACTATTGCATCGGCGCACCAATACTGTATATTAATACAGTTGTTATAATTAAGCCTGCACACTCAATCAGAGGTATCGATGACATATCATTATGAGGTAATTGCGAAGATGGCAGCTGATATTTCCAAGCAAATGCTCAGGCTAAATAATCAGCTAGATAAAGTCATCGACAAGCAAGACGAGCTTATCGATCCCGAGTCACAAAAGACGGTGGTGATTGCGTTGGTCAATGATCTTAGGTGGGATGAGGCAGCGAAATTGTGTGCCGAACAAGCTAAGGAAGATGACAAGCGAACCCGTTTGGCTGAGGAAGAAAAGCATCTTCGCAGTGAATTGGAGGCTTTGCGCGAACAACTGGTGAAGGTGTCAAACGGTGAGGTAGTCGAGCCGGCGACAGACTCGGAAGAGTGATTTCAGGGGGCGTTCACCAGGTTCTTACGTCGGGTCTAGCGAACCTTTATCGAGACAAACAGTAATTTTTAATGGTTGATTTCGTGCGATGGGTCAGGCCATTCAAGATAAGTGCTCAATACAGATAGCTGATCTCATCCTTCACAAAGGTATAACGCGGTTGTTTGTACCAGCCGTAAATTAGCGACCGGCGGGGTTCCTTGTGCACCTTGGTGT
>JABMOJ010000255.1 GCA_013204195.1 SAR86 cluster bacterium | reverse complement strand
TACGTATTCTGTGGGAAGAAATATTGACTCGGTTTGAAAAAATCGAGGTCCAGGCGGAGCCGCAAAGAACCTTCTCTTCTTTCGTTAATGGCTATACCTACTTGCCAGTAAAGGTGACGCGTAAAAAATAATGCCAGAGGCAGCTCGCTGAATTCAGCAAGCTGCCTTCTTGCCGCCTCCTTGCTGCCGAAGATACTGGCTACTAGGACCAGTCTGGAGATTATAAAATCGTAGCAGCAACAGCGCTTACCCTGGAAAGTTAGGCAGAAAATAGCCCCAGATTTCGAACGGGAAAATTCTCAAGGTTAGGCGCAATAGTGGTCAGGTCACTATCGGCAACGCCAAACCAACTGGCCAGCGTTGCTGCGTAAGTATCGACGGATGTCGTGGGTACAATGCGGCCACCGCCGACATCGTCGGCACCGCCAATCTCAAGTGTCGGCATCGTGCCGTAGATCTTTCTGCCGCGCACGGGTCCGCCGACCACCAATTGATGGCCTCCCCAACCATGGTCAGTACCGTCGCCGTTGCTGGTTAGGGTTCGACCAAAATCAGATTCGGTAAATAAGACAACGGAGTCTGCCATGCCGATTTCTATCATCGCCGCATTGAAGGCGGTGATGCAGCCGCTGATATCATCGATCAACTTGGGTTGATCGATGTTTTGATTGTCATGGGTATCAAAGCCGCCGGCACCGGCAAAAAATACCTGCCGTGACATCGATAACTCATCTTTGACGGCGATCATTCTGGCGATGATTTTTAGTTGCTGGCCTAGGTAACTCATGGGGAAGACCGTCGTTAATGTCGGCGCAAGCGCTAACGAGTTTGTGACCAATGCACCCGTCGCTAATGAGCGACGATGGACTTCGGCTAGGGCTCGGGCATGAACGTTCTCAATGGGTTGACTAAGGTACCTTTCAAATTCTGCACCTCGTAGGGTGCCATTGATGGCACTTGCCTTGAATGCGCCATAACTCGTTGGTCCTTCAGTTCCCAGCGCGTAAGGCACGGACATGCTGCCGGCTTGAAATCGTGAAATACCAAAGGTAGAAACATTCAGCGCCAGTTGCTGCTCATTAGTGACAGGCTGCAAGACATCGGCCATCCTTCCCCCCCAACCTGTACGCACTGATTGCAGGCCCTTCAGTGTTAGCCATTGGTCTTGCTGATCGTTATGGGAAAATAGCTGCGGGGGCAGCAGTATCTCGCCGCCGAGATAACTGGATTTTGTTACCGGCTCCACCATTGGCCCCATGTTGGCGACGATGGCCGCATCACCTTGCTCGAATAAGGCCTGTATTCCGCTCGCGTTTGGGTGTAATCCGTAAGTTGCGCCGTCGGGATTATCAGCGGTTATCGGCAGTAAGTCTGCTTGCGCTATTGCCAGATTCTGGCGCGCACTGGCATAGATATTGTACTCGGCGTTACTGCTCGGCACGACGAGATTAAAAGAGTCATTGCCGCCGAAGAAGAAGATATTGACCAGGCACTTATACTCTGTCGGCGTGTTATCTTGAGCAAGTAGTAGTCTCGTTGGGCTCGCCATGGCGCCGAGTGCGAGTAACCCAGTAGTGTGTCTTAGAAATTCACGACGATGCATAACGGCCTCCTACTGTAATATTGCGTAATCGAGAGAAGTAGCAATTGCGTGAATAGCCTCGCTGACTCGAAAGGCTGATTCGTTTTCTGCAATAGCGTTCACCATCGTGATGGCCTGGTCTCTCGCGGCGCTGGAGATCACACCGCCCAGGAGTCTCTCAGCGACCCGGTCGACCAAGTCCTCGGCATCAGAGGCAAAAGCCAGATCGGACTGGATATCAATGTAAATAGTGCTTGGTGCAAGATCTTGAATTTCTGAGTTCCATAGAAATATTGCGGTCGCAAGAAAGTTGTTGGTGGTGACAACAGTGGTCTCGTTAGCAATCTGCAGCTCAGGAGAGACCAAGCCGAGGTCACCGATTTCACCCGAAGGCGAATAATCGGGGCTGAAAAAATTGAATACCGAAGGCGACCTTAGTGGCGCCTGGGCGAAGTGCTTTTCGGGCCGGGGGAAGACATAACGCTGGTCCTGCGACCTCGCGCCATAAGCCCGCCAGAGCCCGGTTAAACGTAAAATGGGTTCTACTAACTTGCCGCTGGTCGCAGTTGGAATGTCGCTGCGAGCCTCAGGGTCAAGCAAAATTGCTTTGACAACAGCGCCTAAATTTCCACGAACGCCCATACTATCGCTATTAAATACGGTCGCGACGCGTTCAATATAAGCGCTTGATGGGTTAGCGGAGACAAGCCGTTGAATGAGTCGCAAGGAGATAAACGGGCCGACATTGGGGTGCTCAAAAATAGCATCAAGTGCGCCATCAAGATCTTCTTTTGCGGATTGATTGGCTGGCAACACAACATCAGGAAATAATGTCTTTACGTCAGTATCATGAAATGCGGGGAATGCCTGCATCGGCTGCCTGAACCGATAGGAAGGGGTATGAAAATCTATTGATTCGGCGAATGTCCAACCGGTATAGACGTGGGCAAAACCCTCAATAACTTGTTGGTTATAGGTAGGGATTGGCAAGCCAAAGGCATCCAGACGTTGCGATCCGTCAAGGCTGAGCTCTACTAAGCCGATTGAAAACAACTGCATGGATTCTCGCGCATAATTCTCATCGGGGCGGATGTTTAGTGCAGCGTTAGGTTTTTCATTACCGAGTACTGACAGATAGATACCCATCGTGGGGTGTAATGTGACGCCCTCAAGCAAATCACGGTAGTTGCCAAAAGCGGATCGACTCAATAGATCGTAATAGTGCGCCATACCATTGGCAAAGTTAATTAACATGCTGCTTTCAGATACCACCATGATTTCTGACAGGGCGAAGGCGACTCGCTGGCGCAATTGATCGTTGGCCGTAATGGCATTCTGTAACCAGGCTTCCATTCGATTTGACTGCGCCACGTAGATGTCGTCGGGAGTCGGCAACGTGTCCATGTAAGTCAATTGTAACGACGGTGATCGCCTTAGCTGTTCGTCTATCCAGGCACTGTAGCCCAGCTGTTGAAGACGGGTTAAGTTAGCCTGAGTCGGGCCAAAGGTGGCTTGACGTAAAAATCTTACGCCGGCAGCAGTTGTGATGCGTTCGGGGTTGGGGTCTGGTGCCGGTGTGCTCGGTGGGGCTGGGCTTGGAACAACCGTCGGCGCAGAACCGCTACTTGAGCCGCCACCGCAGGCGGAGAGGAGAGCTATTGTTAGGGAAGCAATAATGAATCTCTTCATGCTGTTCCTTTAGGTGGTTTTTATTTTGACCGCTGCTTACAGCAGTTTCAGGCCAAGGCGAAATTGGGGGTTTTGGCTTAGGTTCAAGTAGAGGGCGTGAACAGACAAAAAGTCAGTCTAAGCCCTACTTGAATCTGCCGAATAGCGTGATGGTCCTGTTGGCCAGGTCCTCAGCCGCGCATTTGAATCACTCATTAAGCGAGTGATAACGTACACGACAAGTTGTACACGAATAGCGACCGCTTGCCCATAACATTGTGGTGGGGCAAGCGCTGCGACTTAACAGGTGGTCAAACAAGGAGTAAAGGTTCTTCCTCATCGTACATAGCAATTGTTCTTACCAGTTGTCATTACCAGTAATGAAGAAAGATGCCCACAAAAATCCCCAGCCCGCACCAATGGTTGTTGAGAAACGCTGCGAAGCAGCCGTCTCTGTCGCGGTTGCGGATCAGGTACTGTTGGTAAATAAACAGGCCTGCGGCACAGCCGAGTCCGAGCATATACCAGGTGCTCAAGCCCACGGGTTCGGCCGCAGCGTACATGATGATCAGAAACAGAACCTGGAGTGTTGCGATAGCGGCCTTATCCAGTTCCGCAAACAAAATGGCCGACGATTTCAAGCCCAGTAGCAGATCATCATTTCTGTCTACCATGGCATATTCCGTATCAAAGGCCACGGTCCAGACAATGTTGGCGATCATCAACAGCCCGGCAACCAGCGGCACCTCACCGGTGGCGGCCGCGAATGCCATGGGGATGCCAAAAGAAAAGGCCAGGCCAAGGATAGCCTGGGGCATATAGGTGTAACGTTTCATGAATGGGTAGATCAAGGCAGTAATCGCGCCGCCACAAGCCAGCAGAACGGTGAGCCAGTTGGTTGTCAGGACCAATAGCAGGGCTGCAAAGAGTAATATCGCCGTGAAACACAGGGCCGCCATCACAGTGACTTGGCCGAGCACCAGGGGTCGGTTGCGAGTTCGTTCGACACTGCCATCGATTTCCCGGTCAACCACATCATTGACGATACAGCCCGCTGATCGTGTGAACAGGGTGCCGAGGGTAAATACGACGAGCAAGTGCCAGCCCGGACGGCCTTCTGCCGCGATCCACAAGGCCCACAAGGTGGGCCATAATAAAAGAAAGGTGCCGATTGGCCGATCGAGTCGGGCCAAACGCAACAGTGGCAATAGCATTGGCCAGCGCTGGTTAAGATCAACGCCAAGTCGCGCGAGTGCCCCCGTCAGGCGAGCGCTTAATCTCTGTAGAGCAATAATCTTCGATGGCATGTGAGGCATGGAATGCGCCGATTTGTGTCACGTGAACAGGAATTACGCTAGTATACGTGGCTTGGCCTTGGCATTAAATCATCGGTTTTTCATGCTGGGCCGAAATAACGGGTATCCAGGCCCATCAGGGCGGCTACCGAGTGAATCATGAGAACACGTTAATAGACCGAGGCGAAAAGATCGATGAAAAAGTGGCAGTGTATTGTTTGTGGTTTTATTTATGACGAAGCCGAGGGTCTTGAGTCTGAAGGCATTGCGCCAGGCACGCGCTGGGAGGATATACCCGAGGACTGGTGTTGCCCTGAGTGTGGGGTGAGTAAAGAAGATTTTGAGATGTTAGAAATCGACTAAAGCAAACCGCGAGTGGCATTATGGATCACCAAAAGCTAACCAGAAACATCGTTGTCGGTATGACCCTAGGCATACTATTGGGG
>JABMOJ010000254.1 GCA_013204195.1 SAR86 cluster bacterium | reverse complement strand
GTACCAATACCTGTTTGATAATATGACGGACGGATTTGTGATATGCAAAATCATCTGTGATGAACAAGGCGTGCCTTGTAATTATAGAATTATCGAAGCGAATAAGGCTTATGAGGCGCAAACGGGTATTGCCATTAGTGACATCGTCGGTAAGACCGTCCTAGAGGCTTTGCCGGATATTGAGGAGTCCTGGATAAAAATATACGGCGAGATTGCGCTCACTCATGTATCTCGTTCATTCGAGCTCTACAACCATAGTACGCGACGGTATTATCAAACAAACGCGTTTTCCCTCTATAACGGTCAGTTTGCTCGGGTGTTCAAAGATATAACAGATCAAAAACTCAGCGAAGTCGCGCTCAAGAGGAGCGAAGAGTCCCAGCGATTCGGTGAGCATGCCCGTGAACGTGAAAAAGAGGTGGCCCATTTGGATCGCCTGAATACCATGGGCGAGATGGCAACGGGCTTGGCGCATGAGTTGAACCAGCCTTTGGCAGCCATTGCTACCTATGCCGATGTTGCATTGAGAATGTTAGATGCCGAAGTGACGCAGCCGGAAAAACTGCGAGAGATTATAACGGGGGCTCGTCAGCAGGCTCTCAGAGCCAGTGAGATTATTCAGCATTTGAGGCGCCTGGTTAAAAAGCAGACCGTTGGTCGAGTAAAGACAGATATTAATCATCTCATTGAATCTGTGGTGACATTGCTGGCTGCAGATCTGCAGTTACGAGGTGTTGATCTGCATCTGAAGCTATCAGAAAATTTACCCAGTTTGATGCTGGATGATGTTCAAATTGAGCAGGTGATTATCAATCTTCTGCGTAATGCGCTTGAGGTTGAGGTTGATGTTGGCGCCAAAATGCGAGAAGTAACGATTAGGAGTTACCTTGCCTCGAATAGTTTGGTCCGGGTCGAAGTGACAGATAATGGTTCTGGCATGGAGCCAGAGGTCTCAAGTCAGATATTTAATGCTTTTTATTCCACCAAAGGCGGGCAGGGTATGGGTATGGGTTTGTCGATTAGTCGCTCTATTATTGAGGCCCACGATGGCCACCTGTGGGCTAATTCTGAATGGGGGCAAGGATCAACCCTGTCTTTCAGTTTGCCTGTTTTAAATGTTTAAGTGGCGCTCGATTAGCCGTGTGATGGGCAGCAGCGGCCAATGATTGTTGAATCTCACGTAATTGCCAGTGAAAAGAGAGAAATATGTATTTCGATTCAATAGTCTATATTGTTGATGATAACGAAGGTATTCGACATTCCTTGACGCTTCTAGTGGAGTCAGCTGGGTTGGCAGCAAAGTCTTGTGCGTCGGCGCAAGAGTTTCTTGACCATTATGATCCAACTCGCCCAGGTTGCTTGCTGCTTGATATTCGCATGCCGCAGATGAGCGGGTTGGAGTTGCAAGCTAAGTTGGTCGAAGCCGGCGTTCAGTTGCCGGTTATTATTATCACCGGCCATGCGGATGTTTTGCTCGCCGTTCGGGCGATGAAGGCCGGTGCGCACGACTTCTTTGAAAAGCCGTTTAATGATCAGTTATTGCTGGACAGTATTGCCTCGGCCATCGAGCTGAATGTCGAAGTCTTTTCAGCGCAGCGACAAACAAGTGATTTTCTCGCCCGAGTCGAAAAATTATCGACTCGGGAGCGGGAGGTCATGGATTTGTTAGTGCAGGGTAAAGTGACAAAGGAAGTGGCTGCAATATTGGGGATCAGCTCGAAAACAGTGGATGCCCATCGAGGGAATATTCTGGGCAAGACCCAATTGCGGTCCGTGCCGCAACTCATAATGAAGACGCTGAAGTGCCAGATCGATTCAGTCCCAACTTGAGCAAAGGGCATGGATACTTGTGGGTGTTCGATAGACCAAAATGGCGTTAATCGCTGATATTGAGGAGTCAGCCGAAGATTGAGCGCAAAACAGGCAACCGGGTTCCCGGTTGGCGTCTCAAGGAATAATAGAGTCGCATTCCAGTCAGTAAAAAACTTATAGGGCTAAGCGATTAGATTATTGCCATCTACCTTCGATACAAGGATAGTGTTTTGTAACTTATATGTAAGCAAATGTAAGTAATACTTAAGGGAACAATTGGTGCGTGACAGGCCATTGAAATGATTAAAATTTGGTAAACCTGAATTGAGAGACATTTCGATGGTGAGCGTTAGCCGTAATCGAGGGAGTTGGATATGTCAAATAGAGAGCAAGGTACTGTTAAGTGGTTCAATGATGCTAAGGGTTTTGGTTTTATTGAGCGTCCAGATGGAGAAGATGCTTTTGTTCATTTCAGATCGATTCGAGGAGATGGATACAGAACACTTAAGCAAGGTTCGAAAGTTGAGTTCAACATGACTGAAACAGACAAGGGTTTTCAGGCAGAAGACGTTATCGAAGATGCCACCGAAACAGCTTCCTGATACGAAGATAGTCTCGCCTGGCGTCGTCATGGGGTATCCTGAGAGGGTGATCATCGTGCTCCGATCAAGAAATGACGACGCCTAGGTGGCTGAGTATATAAGATTCATTGAGAGGGTCAGGTTAGCTAAGCAAAATTCAGAATAGGCTGTCCAGATTAGTGGATTAATGGGGTTGTGCAATGCGACCACCAGGTTAGCGTCATTTTTTCTCTCATGTACCCTCTCATGTACCCTCTCATTTTCCCTCTCATGTTCCCGCTCATTTTCCCTGTTACCTGCCGTGCGGTCAGTTTACTCGGCGCGCGGGCTGCGGCTTTTTCGGTCCCATAATCAGTGAATAGCTCGCTGGGCTAAATAGGCTTTAGTTTGGCGTGCGGTTGGCAGTGCAGGGTCCCGTCGGGTACTCAGGGCTCAATCCACGACGCTGTTCAAAAAATGTAGTTGGGTGTCGAATAGTCCGAATGGCCTTTGAGCCTAGGTCGAGGAAGCGCTAGTATGCCCGCTGCCTTATGCCTGCTTTCTATGAAAGAGGTGGATAGGTGCGGTTTATCATCAAAAGGATGCGGTTATCAGTCTTCAGACTATTCAGTTAAGGGCGCATGGGGGGAAGGTGCTTGCGGCCTTAGTGCTGCCTTACCTTCTGTATCAGGGCAATCCGGCCGTAGCATTGTTAGTCGGGATGTCTTTGACGTTGGTGTTCGACCGACCGGTGGTGGGGTTTAGTAATCTCTATAGCAAGTACCTTCTGCAGGCCGCCATTGTTCTGCTGGGCTTGAAACTTAATATGGCCGACATGTGGCGAATCAACGCCGACTATACGGTATTCGTTGCGATCTATGTCGTGTCGGCTATCGCCATTGGCCTGGTGCTTGGCAGGCTCATGGGGGTTGATAATGTGTCGAACGCCCTGATTGCCTCAGGTACGGGCATTTGTGGTGGCACGACGATCGCGACTTTAGCGCCGATCATCAAGGCCAGTGCTGATCAAATGGGTGCTGCACTGGCAATTGTCTTTTTGCTGAATGCTGTCGCCCTGTTTACCTTTCCCGCCATCGGCGAATATTACCACCTCAGCCAGACCCAGTTTGGTGTTTGGGTGGCCTTGGCGATTCACGACACCAGTTCAGTGGTGGCTACCGCGGCTTTGTATGGGGATCAGGCGGCCAGTGTCGCCACGACGGTGAAGCTCGGGCGGACCTTATGGTTGATTCCGCTAGTGGTTGTCGCTAGTTTGGTGGCCGGCCGGGGTAGCGTAAAGGTGCGGATTCCCGGTTTTATTTTGCTGTTTATCGTGAGCTCTGTGCTCGGTTCGGTGTTGCCGATGCCCGCGGCGTTACCCGGCTTTGCCGGTCTCGCCAGCAAGAGTCTGCTGGTGCTTGCGCTATTTCTGATCGGCACTGAAATCAACCGCCAAACCTTGCGCAGGCTAAAAGGCCGGGTGTTAGTGCAGGCCCTCATGCTTTGGATGCTGGTTGTGCCGGCAACGTTGTTTATGGTGATCTCACTGGTAGAATAAATCGCCTTTGGTTCTAACGATATGAGCAATGGTTACTTTACGGCGGGTAAAGAGTTTTCTAATCTTCTCTGCTATGAATCATCGATCAACAAAATTTGACGTTCTGAGTATCACAACCGTGGGACTGTTTATCGCCTATATCACCTTGAGCTTCTTGCTTGCGTGATTTCAGCCTGCGCCGCCCTTGCAATGAACAAAGCAAGGCCTTGTCGATCCCGTTATCAACGCCCAGAATACCCTGTGCCAGCAATAGCCCTGTCATGAACCTCGTGATCCTTGACTGGCAGAGACGCTGAAGATGCAATGGGTGCTGTTCGACTGTTTTAATACATTGGTTGATGATTTCGACGCGAGTGGCAGTATTGACGGGCTTGAGACGATTGCTCATCTACCCGTTGCTGCTGGCCTCTTTCCTTCTGTCTCAAAGTTCCGATCAGCCTATACTACAGCACGCGCCGTTAACTGGTGGCAGCGAGATAGCGAGGTGCACTTCGAGGTGCGGTTGCGAGAAGTCTTTATACGCCAGGGGCGTGCGAGCGCAGCGTCTGCTGAGCGGTTGGTGAGTGAGATGCTGGATGTGTTCGAGCAAACTTACCCGGCTAGTCTGCGGCTTACCCCTGGTGTTGATACCATGCTTCAAGCTTGGTCGGCTGAGGCAAAGCTTGCCGTGGTCTCAAACTTCTTTATGCCTGAGTGGCCGCAGAAAATGCTCGAGCATCATGGTTTGGGTGACTATTTTGAGTTTGTTATCGATAGTGCGGCGCTTGGCTCAAAGAAACCAGAACCCGAGATTTATCTAACGGCATTGAAGCGAGTGGCCGTCGACCCCGCCGAAGTGCTGTTTGTTGGTGACGATTATCAGCGGGACGTCGTCGCGCCGCGTATCCACGGTATGCAGGCTCGCCATGTTTGTCGCCATGGGGTGCGGCCTGGAATCGAACCAAGCCCAGAGGATAATGCGATTAAACATTGGGATGACTTTCGTCCCTGATAGGTCCGGATCTATAGATTAATGCTCGGTCAAATAAAACGGCTGCTCTGGCGATTTCTGGGCGTTGCGCCTAGACTCCCGGTCACTGGGATGAATAAAATAAAAACTGGGAGCCATCATGTCTGACGAAGAACCCGTATTAGTCGAGCGTAAAGCCGGCTGGGCAGAGATCATTTTAAATCTACCAGAGCGGCGTAACTCGATTATTCCGCCGTTAAGTGATGGTGTCAGGTTAGCACTGGCCGAATTGGCTGAAGATGAAGATGTCGCCTGCGTGATTTTGCGCGGCGCGGATGGATTTTTCTGTTCCGGTGTTGATCTCAAGGCTCTGCAGGCTGAACCGCCGCCACCCTGGAAATCTCGCCAATTTGGCAGTTGGCGTGAGCTACATCTGGCCCTGTATCATTTTCCAAAACCTGTCATCGGCGCATTTGAAAAGTATGGCATCAACGCTGGTGCGGCACTGGCCTTGGCTTGTGACATCTTGATTGCTGGAGATACCGCTTTTTTGCAGGTCGGAGAGATTCAACAAGGCGCAGTGGTGCCAATGAATGCGGCTTGGTTCAAAATCAAGTCCACCGAGCAGGTCATGGCGCGAATGGCCATGATGGGTGATCGGGTAGCCGGGCCGGAACTGTTGAGGTTAGGGTTGGCTGCAGAATGCGTCGCTGATGACGCCGTCGTCGAGCGTTGTCGCGAAATCGCTGAGCGGATTGCTGGTACCCCGAAGGGGGCATCGAAGAATATTAAGTTGAGTATAATCAGTCAGCGTGGCATTGACGATCCGGAGGCGTTCTTCCAGCAGCCTGACAGTCAGGCTCTGTTGACCGCGGCCATGGTCAAAGGCTAACCGCTCGGGATGTAGATAATGTTGAGCGGTTAATCGGCTGCTGGCGACGAGTTTGTAGCGGTAGCGCTAGACGCGAACTTGTGGCCGGCGAATGATGTATTTTTCAAAGAGGGCTGGATTACCATAGTG